>DASYJZ010000505.1:0-14974 GCA_035995965.1 Longimicrobium sp.
ATGCTGCACTTCAAGAATCGCACGCTCTTCCTGAGCGAGCTGCTGATTGGACAACGCATCGGGCTGGAAGAGATCGCTGACGGAGTGTGGTCGATCTACTTCTACAACCTGCTCCTCGCGCGCCTGGACGAACGAACGGGAAAGCTGTCGGCCTAACCCGCGCGTTTGGAACGGCAAAACGACGGTGACGCGCTTGCCGGAAGACCCTCCGGCAGGACAGGAAGTGTCAATCATCATGCCGGTCTGTTTTGTAAAGGAACATCCCGGTCGTTCATCCCCGCGCCTGAGAGCGCAATCCCTCTCCCGTACCGGCGAGGGGGCATGCCTCCGCCCCGACGGGCCTGCGGAGTGTTGAGCTGCCGCGATCCAACGCTGCCGGTCAGGTTGGGCGAAAACGCCTTTCGGTCGACCGAGGTCCAACCCGAACCAGGAGTGATGCGATGAAGGCGTTCGCGACCGCCCTGCTGCTGATCGCCGCCGCGGCGTGCACCACCATGCCGGCTACGGAGCCTGCCCCGGCCGCGCAGCCCGCGGCGGCGGCGCCCACCCCGCCAGCCGCTCCCGCGGCGGTGAACCCGGTGGGCCGCTACGAGTTCGCGACCACGCTGCAGGGGCAGATGCTCACCGGCACGATGGAGATCACCGGCACGTCCGGCGCGTACGCGGGCCGCATCACCAGCTCAGCGACGGGCCCGATCACGATCACCACCGTCACCGTCGAGGGGCAGACCATGACCATCGCCGGCGACACGCCGAACGGCACGCTGACCATCCGGATGACCTTCACCGACGGCGGGGCCTTCACCGGCGGCTGGACCCTCGCCGGCGACGGCGCGACGCTCACCGGGCGGCGGGTGTCGTAGTTGCGGGCGGGAGGTCGCGCCGATGGCGGACGCGTCGGTCGCACGGCACGTGAAGTCGCGCCGACGGCGCGTCTGAAACGGCGGCGGTGCATCGGGAGGCGAATCGGGACATGCAGTCAACTTCGTGCGGACGGGCGCCGGTAATCACTTCGTGCGAATGCGATTGTTCTTCGGATTGTGCTCCAGCTCGCACAGGCCCAGCTCTTCCATGAGTGGCGGAATGTAGACGCCAAACCGGCCCCGAAGTCCTTTCTTGAGGCCGTACCACCCGCCCACCGGGTTGTCCGGAGAGCGGCCCCAAGCTTCCACCGTACCCTGCTTGGCCGGCTTCTGCTCATCGGCCCCGCCGAGCTCGACCCATCCGCCCGCTGCCTTCAGCATGGCGTAGAGGTCGTCGATGCAACGGGCATCGTACAGCAGCACGGTCTTGCCAACCGTGCAGACCAGGACCTGCACGCCGTCCCTGTGCTCGACGTGCATCGTGTACTCCGACGTACCGGGCGGCGTCTTGAGCAGCCACGGGCTGTCCTTCGTACGGTCAAGCGTCGCCATGGGCCCGTTCGTTCCGGTGGAACGGTAAAGGTTTCTTCCAGTTCAACGGTCAGGAGTCCGGCCCGGCCGCGCAAGACTTTCGTCGACCAAACCGATTCGACCCGGGCTACCGCCAGAAGTTGACGATGGTGGTGATGATCAGGGCGTTGGTGAAGTCGATGAAGAACGCGCCGACCATCGGCACCACCAGGAACGCGCGGGGCGCGGGGCCGTACCGCTCCACCAGCGCCTCCATGTTGGCCACCGCGTTCGCCGTCGTCCCCAGCATGAAGCCGCAGAAGCCGCCCGTCATCACCGCCGCCTCGTAGTCGCGGCCCATCACGCGGAAGACGGCGAGGCACACGAGCACCATCATCGCCACCTGCGCCGCCAGGATCGCCACCAGCGGGACCGCCAGGCCGGCCAGCTCCCACAGCTTCAGCGTCATCAGCGCCATGGTGATGAAGAGCGCGAGCGCCACCCCGCCCACGGCGTCGATGCTGCGCGGCGAGAGGCCGATCCACCCCGTCGGCTCGTCGAGGTTGCGGATCGCGGCGGCCACCAGCATCGCGCCGATGTAGGCCGGGAGCTTGATGCCGACCGCGGCCATTCCCAGGCTCAGCCACGATCCCACCCACATCGCCGCCAGGATCACCACCACCGTCTTGAGCAGGACGTATCCTTCCGCGTCCTTCGGCTCGGGCGCACCGGCGGGGCGCTCCGGGTCCTCGCTTTCCACGCCCACGACAGGGGCGATGGCGGGCCCCTCGTCGCTCACCGGCTCGGCGGGTGCGCCCTCGGCCTGCGGCCGCGCGAGCCGGTTGCGCTCGATCAGCCAGGTGGCGACCGGGCCACCCACGAGCCCCGCCATGATGATCCCGACCATCGCCGACGCGACCGCCACCGTGGCCGCCGACGGCACCCCCACCGCCTCGAAGTCCGGCGCGAAGGCGAGCCCCGTGGCCGGCCCGCCCGCCAGCGTCACCGAGCCCGCCAGCACGCCGATCAGCGGATGCACCCCGAGCGCGCCGGCGAGCACCATCCCCAGCCCGTTCTGCAGCGCCGCGACCACCGTCGCGACGACGAGGATAAGGACCACCTGCGGCCCGCCCCGCCGCAGCAGCGACACGCTCGCGCCCAGGCCGATGGTGGTGAAGAACGCGATCATCAGCGGCGCCTGCAGGGTAGTGTCGAACTGCACCACCCCCGCGCCGGCGCGCCGCGCCAGCAGGATCACCACCGCCGCCAGCAGCCCGCCGATCACCGGCGCCGGCACGTTGTTGCGCGCCAGCGGCCGCACCACGCGGCGTATCCCGTAGCCGGCGAAGAGGACGAGGCCGGCGAAGGCCACCGTCTGCACGAGATCCAGTTTGAGCACGGAGCGGCGGGTGAGAGGGGCGGTGTGTCGAAGCGGCGACGCGCAGCCGTACGCCTCGGCCACGAGCTGGTCGAGCGTGTCGTGCAGCACGCCGCACGCGGCGATCTCGTGTCTGCCGAAGCGCCGGCACGGAGGAAGGGTAGGCGTTCAAGGTTGGAGGCTGAGCGGCTCAGCGCAAGCCGACCCGGCTCCGTAGCGAACGGGAGGCTGGGCGACGCTTCCTGAAACCGCGTTCCGTGAGCGGATCTGGCCGGCGCGGGGTTGACGCAAGCGGCGCCCGCTGGTAGGTTTGCTGCTCTTCGGCCACGCTCTGGCGCGGGCGAAGAGCGGGATTCGGGACGTGGCGCAGCCCGGTAGCGCACCTGAATGGGGTTCAGGGGGTCGCCGGTTCAAATCCGGCCGTCCCGACTAGAGGTAAGTAGAAGCCCGGTAGCAGGTTACGCTATCGGGTTTTTGCTTTTCGTGAACTGGTTTGGAGCGAGAGTGAGCAATAAGTGAGCGGGCCTCGTCTCTTCATTTCACACCGAACGCCCTTTTCGCACCGTGGGACTGAGCCGGGTTTGCAATTGGATTCATCCCTATTTGGAGGACACGATGGAGTTGGCACTTGAGTGGGTAAAGGCGCTGGGGGCTCCTTTGGCAGCTCTGCTCGCGGCCACCGTCGCCGTTTTCGGGTTCCGCTACCAACGCCGCTTGGATCGTCGTTTGGACTGGTATGCTTCAATGGTAAAGCAGCTTGGCGCATATTCGGATGCGGTAGAACGCGCCAAGCGCGAACCGGCAACGGCGGAATTTGCCCAAGCCGCCAGCGACGCCGCCGACGAAGCGATAGCGCTTGTCATGCTCGGATTCATGTACGTGGGTCCGCGAGGGCAGCGTGCTATCGAAGGCTGGTACAACACTATGAGACCCGTCTTCGGCAATCCCGTGACTCCCGCGAAGGCAGCGGTCGTGACAGAAGCTACAGCAAACGCGATCTATGAGATCCTCTTCGAGGCCCGCCAGACATTAGGTATCCGCGAACTTAGACAAACGAAGGGCCGTGAGATAATGAAAGCGGGGGGTTCGCCGCATCCCCAGTGACGGGCCTGGTGGAAGCGTTAGAACGCCGAGTCACCTTCTGGCATCAGATTGTACCGAGCACGCGCCCAATCAACAGCCGCTTGGATGTCGTTGAGGTGAACATCGAGGACGTCCCCAGGTCGGACATCGAACTTGAGGTGATCGCCCCAGTTCACCCCGTCGGAATCCGGCGCGATCAATCGAAACACGCCTTCGTCCTCCCTTGCGCGAATGCCTTCCGGTATACCTAGCCGGGAAAGCTCTGTGTTAATGAGCCGAAGTAGCTCGACTCGCTTAACCATCTCCCTCATACGCTCCCATATCGGCTGAACGAGTGCCGGAACGCATAGTAGGCCAACCCAACGAACCCGACCACGACAACACCGGTCACAACGATTCCAGTTGCTGTGGGGAAGTATGTGTGAGCGACTGCATATGCAAGGCAGCCGGCGCACACCCACAGGGTAAACGTGGCCCGAGGGGAGAGCACCGGAGGAAAGCGCTCCGTAGGCTCGTCTGAGATGTCGTGCACGCTGATACTCCTCAACCCTTTCCGCATTTTCGCCTCACACTCCGCTAGCCGCTGGTCCTCATTTGAGAAGTCTCCCAACCCACTTAAGGCGCCGCGATTCCCGAAGTGCATTACAGCGGCTCGGTCACGGCTTCGTAGCGGCCGCCGGGAAGCTCGCGCACCTCGCCGACCATGGCGAGCGTCTCCAGGTGGCGCGCGACCAGGGGCACGGGCGCGCCGGCGAACGCGGCGGCGACCTCCGCGGGCGTGGCGGGCACGGCGGCGACGTGCGCCTTGGCCGCGCCGATCTGCTCAATGGCGCCCGCGGGCCACGGACGCTTCTCGGCGGCGGCCGGCTCGGGCGCGGGCGGCTCGGGCAGGTCCAGCGCGGGCTCCGGCGCGGCGGGCCCGTCGCCGCCGAAGCGCGGAATCTGATACTCGGGGCGCAGCCAGCGAATGATGCCGCGCTTCTCCTCTTCCACCCGCTCGTCGTGCAGCGCCACCAGGCGCTCCAGCACCTCTTCGCGCTTCATGGGCCAAGGCCAGCCGTAGGCCTCGGCCACGAGCTGGTCGAGCGTGTCGTGCAGGTCGCGCAGCACGCCGCACGCGGCGATCTCGTGAACGGCGCGCTCCTTCGGCGTCAGCGTCTCGCCGGTGCGCAGCTTCTCGACCACGTTGTACATTCCCGTCATCGTCACGCGCTCGTCGCGGGCGATGGCGTCCTTGCGGTGCTGGTCCAGCGCTTCCGCCACAAGGCCAATCCGTTCTCGCAGGTGCTTCGGCGGATCGGGGAACGGGAACGGGTCGAAGGTCATAGCCTTCTGATACCTGGAATCGTTTCCAACACCGAGACGTCCTCCCGCAGCGAGAGCCCAAATAACGTGGGGATGTGCGGAGAGGACGCCAAGGTAAAATGCACTGTCCAACGCTATGCAAACCACAGAATGCTCTGCGGCCGTTTCAGCGGGGAGGAACGTAAATGTCCGGTGTTTTGCCGTTTCGACCGTGGCCACATATCGGGGAAGTCCTGCGAGGGCAGCCCTCAAATCTTCCCGATTGCGTCCGAATCGCCACCAATTCTGGCGTGTCGAGCGATCATGGTTAGCGTCACGATCTGGTTTTACCCGCGTCCTGATCAGATCGAACAAAATCGGAAATCCACGCGCTTGGGATTCATCGCGAAGCCCAAAATCAATCGTCATGATTCCGCGTGGGTGCGCCGCCAAGTCCCGCCCGTTCACAATTTTACGGATGACCTCTCGATGCCTCAAATCCAAATGGAGCAGCGCAACGCCCTCCTCAGCTGAGAGCCGGAACCCTTCTCCGACAAGCGTGAACCCCTGCGAAGATAAGGCCGCGTTTGATCTCAGCACCTGCGCAGCAGCAGAGCTGACGTCCGCTGTTAAGGTTAGATCGCTATTGAGGCGAGTCACTCGAGTTTCGTTGCGCACCACCGCCGCCTCGTCCACACGAACGAGAACTGCGGATGTGCCATCGCCGGCGAGAACGGTCATTGCGACTCTGACAGCGGCACTTCCGGTTTCATCAATCCATGGGTGATCTGGCGCGGCCCATACCACCTTGGCACCGGCTATTTCAGCTCGCTCGATGATCTCCCGGTTGTGCCGCTGTGTGATGGAATTCGTTGTTATCAGTCCGGCACGAATCGCTGGCCCTGACGCAATTCTCTGCGCCGCGCGATACCACCAATACATCACGTAATCGGCGTTGTCCGGAACCTCGGGATAGGCAGATCTGAGTGCATCGACATAGCCGTCCCCGAATGCGTCCCGTTGCCGGCCGCGACCCATATACGGCGGATTGCCCACGATGAAGTCCGCCTGCGGCCACTCCGCCTTTCGCGCACCGCGATACTCATAGTACTGCAGCCGCGCATTCGGGTCGGGGACGAGCTTGCCGGTGACGGGGTGCACGATGCGCGGCGTGGGATCGAGGCGCGATTTCTCTGGTATCTCCACAATCTCGTCCCAGGCCAGCACGGCGTCGCGCTGCTCCAGCGTGCCGGTGTCCTGAAGCACGGGCTCGGGCGGGTTGACACCCTTGTGGTGCTCCATCCAGAACTGGTGATAGCCGATCCACAGCGTGAGCTCGGCGATCTCGCGCGCCCATGGCTTGATCTCGATGCCGTGGAACTGCCACGGACCCACCTCCTCGATCCCCAGCTCCGGGTTGCCGGTGATCTCCTCCACGGCCCGGAGCACCTCCAGCTCCAGCCGCTTCACCATGTGCAGCGTGACGTACAGGAAGTTGCCGCTGCCGCAGGCGGGATCGAGGAAGCGCAGCCCCCGCAGCCACTTGTGGAAGCCGCGCAGCTCGCCTAGCGCCGCGTCGCGGTCCTTCTTCTTCTTCGACGCCGTCAGCTCCGCGGCGTGCGCCTGCACGGGTGCCCAGCGCTCGCGCAGCGGCACGTCCACCGTCTGCCGCACCACGCGCTCTACGTACTCGCGCGGCGTGAACTCGGCGCCCAAGCGGTGGCGCTCCGCGGGGTCCAGCGCGCGCGTGAGCAGCGTGCCGAAGATGGTGGGCTCCACCTGGCGCCAATCGGCGCGCGCGGCGTCGGCCAGCACCGACAGATCGGCCGGGGTCAGCTCCAGCGCCTCGGGGTCGCGGAAGAAGTGGCCGTTGAAGCGCAGCAGCTTCTTCGCCCCGAAGCGCTCGCCCTTGTCCATCTTGTCCCACAAGTCTTCCATCGCCAGCCGGAACTCCGCGGGGTCGTTCCGGTTGTCCTCGATGATCTGCTGGAACGGCTTGCCCTGCAGCAGCTCCACGTCTTCGGCGAACATCGTGAACACGCAACGGATGAGGAACCGCGCCACGCGCTCGCCGTCCATCCCCCGCCCCTCCAGCGACGCCGAGAGCCTGGCCAGCCGCTCCGCCACCTCGCGCGTGACCACGCGGCCGCGAACGGCGGGGTTCAGCGACTCGGGGTGCTCCCAGAGCGTACGCAGCAGATCGATCTCGTCGTCGCGTTGCCACAGCGTGCGCAGATCGATGCGGCGCGCCGCGTTCGTGCCGCCGTAGTTGCCGCCCCACCGGTCCCACACCAGCAGCGTGCGGGCCACGTTCATCACCATCAGGTACGGCGGCGGCCCATGCGCCACGTCGCCCGCGTAGCCCTTGGCCTGGCCGTACGCCCGGCCCATCGCGCGGTCTTCGCCGGCATCGGCCGCGTGCGTGTGCTTGCCCTCCAGGATGAAGTGCCCCTGGCGGTACAGGTCGATGAAGTTGGTGGTGTCTTTCCCTGTGTGCCGGTCGGTGGTGGTGACCGGGTACTCGAATTCGTATCCCGTCCCTCGCGGCCGCGGAAGCACCACGCCCAGCGCGGCGCAGAGCTCGGTTGCGTACGACTGGAAGTTTGCGCGCTCGGCCGCGGGCACAGCCTCCCACTTCTCAGCGAGTGCGCGCAGCGATGGGCTCTGTGGATGCACGGTGGGGGCGTACGGGGAAAGACGAATGCGACCAAGCTACCACGAAAAGTGCTCCCCTTGAAGGTACAGCGCTACGGACTCCGCCGCCTCCCTGTCGTACGAGGTAAATGGCCGGAAGCTGGAGAGCGAGACGCAGTTGTCACCGTCAAATGTCGTCAGGGTGAATCCCAATTATTACCTTCGGCCATGTGCCATCCGGGTTTTCGCCCGGCAAGGGGTCACCAGGTCTCACGACTGCGACGTCGGACGGCAAACTCCGTGAATTACTCCGTGCGACCTGCTCTGCGCGGACCCCGTTCCAAGTCGGCTATGGATACTGGTTCGGAGCGCGTCCCGTCCGGGCTCACGAAAACGATTCGAATGTTCGGCCTTCGATGCGCTGCGGGTCTAAACTGCACAAA
This sequence comes from Longimicrobium sp., assembly GCA_035995965.1. Lineage (GTDB taxonomy): Bacteria > Gemmatimonadota > Gemmatimonadetes > Longimicrobiales > Longimicrobiaceae > Longimicrobium. The sequence goes on from DASYJZ010000505.1 coordinate 8,196, forward strand.
CTAAGAAGCAACTGAAACGACCCGGAGGGTACCACCTGAGCCGGGCAGATTCGCGAGCGCCGTGCCGGCCCGATCAAGCGCATCCTTCGGTCGGGCTACTCCGAAGACAACCTGCGCCTCGTATTCCAGACTCAGTACACGTTCTACACATCAGCCACGAGCGATGGACAGTTCACCCAGACCAAGACCGCCTACTGCGACGGCCAGTATACGACGCGGACTGCAACCACGCTGTTCTCACTCCCGCTGAAGCTGAACATTACGGGCTGCTACGCATCCGCCACGTTCTCCCCCTGAGAGGGGCGGGGGCGGGCGATCGTCGTCCACCCCCGCTCAAGGAAAGTCGAATGCGATTCGATCGCCTGTCCAGGCCCGGCCCGGGGCTCCACCGCGGGTGGCTCTTCCTGACCGCCGCCGCCTACACGCTGTTGGGCGAGACCCTGTACCAGGACAATCGTCCGGTAACGCTGTCCGGGCTCTGCGACATGAACCCGGCGGACTATGCCCCGCTGATGCTGGCCTGGGCAGCACTCGTATGCCTGGTCTCGACGAGTTGGATCGCCATGCGCTTGTCCGAACCCTGGCTCCCGAGGACCGCGCTCCACACGGCGGCCGCAACCAGCGCCGGGTTCGCGGCGGCGGGGATCTACTACGGCGTCCGTAGCGCGCTCGGCCCTGAATGCCCGGGCCTGGAGTACTGCGCCGACTGCAGCGGACCCTCGATCTGGGTCTACATTGGTCCCGTCGTCTTCCCCACGGCCATCGCCGTTCTCCTTTCGCCCCTGATCGGCTACATCGCCCGCGTCCTGTCCACTCGCATCCGCGAACGCCGTGTCCGGCGCGAAGCTGCTCCGGATCCCGGCCGCTGACAGGCGGCGGCGCTCGCACCGTGAATCGCCGGACCCCCCGAATCCGCAATGAGATCGGTCTCACGCCGGGACCCCAGAGTCGCAGAGACCGGTTCAGGATCCTGGCGTAGGTGACGAGCGCGGCGGGCCGCTAGCCACGGCCGTGTAACCTTCTCTCGTCCCCGCGCGTTTCGGAGGCGGCGCCGCTCAGTGCAACGCCAGCCGCGGAGCCACCGGCTTGGGCACCCCGTCGCCCACCTGGATCATCCCCATCGCCCCCCGGTCGTGGAAGTTGAAGGTGTGGGTGACCATCGGGTACAGGCCGTCGGCGGGCGCCTCCATCTCGATGATGGCCCCCTGCGCCGGGGCCAGGTCCACCGCCTGCGAGCCGAAGCCGCCGCGGTTGCCCCGCACGAGCGAGACCCCTTCCTTGGTCACCTGGTCGAACACCATCCCCACCACGTGGAACGAGCTCTCCAGGTTGGGGCCGACGTTGAGCACGAAAATCCGCACGCGCTCGCCGGAGCTCACCTTCAGCGGCGCGCCCGCGTACTGCCCCGCCACCCCGTTGAAGGCCATGAAGTCCGGAGCCGGAGCCGCGGCCGCCGCCTTCTCGTAGCTCACCGTCTCCCCCTGCGGCCCCAGGTACCACTCGTTCTGCACGATGGCGAACTCGCGGTCCACCTTCGGCAGCCCCTCGCGCGGCTCCACGATCATCATCCCGTACATCCCGTTCGCGACGTGCATCACCGGCGGGCCGCTGATGCAGTGGTACATGAAGACGCCGGCGTACCGCGCCACCCAGCGGAAGTCGCGCTCCTGGCCGGGGGCGATGGTGACCATCTGGCCGTTCCAGGGCACCTCGCTGGCGTGGAAGTCCAGCGAGTGCGGGAGGCGGCTCCCCTCTCCCACCTTGAAGTGCACGTGGAGCGTGTCGCCCACGCGGATGCGGATCACCGGGCCCGGGACGGTGCCGTTGAAGGTCCACACCCGCTGCACGATCCCCTGCGCCACCGTCATCGGCTTCTCCTCCACCACCATGTCCAGGTCGTGCGACCTGCCCGGCAGCGGCTGGGGGGCCACCGGATCGAAGCGCACGGGCGGCGGAGCGTTCGCGTCGGGCACCACGGTGCTCGCGGCGCGCCCGCCGCCGCGGGCGGTCAGCGCGGCCGCCGCCTCGCTGCGGGCGAGCCGCGCCAGGGGCGTCACGTCGATGTGCCCCTGCACGCCCGCCAACCCCGCGTCCACGCGCCGGAAGCCGAGGCCCCCCTCCGGAATGCTCAGCCGCCGCGACCGGGTGTGGCCGGCGCGGGCGGCGAGCATGGTGCCGTCCGCGAAGCGGAGCCGCAGCTCGTCCGCGCCGTCGTTCACCAGCCGGATCCGGTAGCGGCCGGCCCGCTGCACCCGCAGGAGCGGGGTGCCGCCCGCCACGTCGGCGGCGCGGACCTCGACGGTGGCCTCGTCGCCCGGCCCGAGGCATCCGCCCGTCGCGGCCGCCGCGAGCACGCCCGCGGCCAGGGCGCGGAATACGTCGGGCCGAAGGCGATGCCGGCCACGTTGCGGTGTGGTAACGGGTGAATACGCGCGCATACGGGTCCCCCTCCTTCTCGGCAGCGGGTAGGGACGGTCACTGGCCGTATCTCGACCAGAACGCGAGAGCGTATTCGGAGCGCGGCCGGTGCCGCGATGCCTCCATCGCCGCGGACCGCTGGGTTCGAAACTGGGTCGAGCGTCGTTGACCGCCCCGCGACCGCAAGGGGGCGAAGCGGACCTCGGTGCGCCGAAGTCCTTCAGGCCGTTCGGCGGATACCGCGACCGCCCGGTGCAGGCACCTGTGGTGTGGTGGGGAGCACAACCTATGCGTCTGCTGTCGCAATTACAAGCGTCTTATGATAGTCGTTCCCGGCGGAAGAGGAGCGGCTTCCCCGGAGCTTATCGCATGTTTACGGGTTTAGCCGCGAAAACGCTGGCGTTTCTCCAGCCAGCGAGAGGGCGTGATATGAACGCTTGTTTTGGGTGCGCGTGATTCAAGGAGGCCCGGAGGGAGGGAGGCGGGGTGGGCACGCGCCCCTTGCGTGCGGGAAACGAGGCGAGCTTCTTGGATGCGCTGCCATCGCACGGCGCGGCTCCCCTCTTCGCAGCCGGGGCTCCATGCATCCCTCCCTCTCCGCCATCGCCGCGGCCGGACTCGCCGCGACTCCCTGGTACAACCAGCCCATCGTCACGACGCTGCTCACCCTGGCGCTCGGCGGGCTGATCCTCAACTGGCTGAAGGAGCGCTGGGCGAGGCAGGAGAAGCAGCGGGACAAGGCGCTGGAGTTCCTGGAGAGCACGGGCGACCGCCTGAACCACGTGCTCTCCCTCCTCTTCGGCACGCTCCGGAGCGGCAACCTCACCGAGGAGCGGCTGGCCGAGCTGCGCGCGCGCCGGGCTCCCGTGTTCGAGAAGCGCTTCGCCGTCCGCCTGGGTGCCGAGGCGTATCTCCGCTCGCCGGCCTTCGCGCGGAAGTACGACCTCCTGGCGAACCAGCTGTTCGAGCTGGTGGAGGTGCTGGCGCGGATCGCGCGGACCCGGGGGGACCTCTCCGTGCTGGAGGAGATCCGCCGATACGAGAGCGAGCTCGAAGCGCGGTGGCCGGGCGCAGGGGTTCCGGCCGACCCGGGAGAGGGGCACGCCGTGGTGCCCGGAGACCAGGCGCTCTCGGAGATGCTGCGCTGGACCACCCTGCTCTGGCGCCGCTCGATCCAGCTCGTCTCCGTACCCCTGCGCGACGCGCTGACCCCGCCGACCGCGCGGGCGCTCGCCGGCGGCATTGCCCGCCTCCGCGACGTCCGGCTCCCGCGCCGCCGAAACGCGGATGGGGCGCGTTGATCCCTCATCGAGACCGCACGCCGCGATTCGGCGATCCGGGCCTCCCTCCCACGACCGCCTGCGAGGACTTTCGGGACGTGGCGGCGACGCGCAGGATGGCGTCTGTCATGAGGTGATCATGAACAATTCTGAGTACAACGTGCATCGGGGGCTGAGAGCCCGGGAGGCGGACTACGTGTTTGGCAGATACCGGCAGGCGAAGGGACGACACGCAGCTGCGCGGCTGGAGGCGTACGAGGCGACGCGCGAGGATGCGATCGCCAATGGCCTCGGATCCCTGCTACGTCTGGCGGATATCGATGGCAGAGCGCTGGATGCCTGGCGGCAGTCCTGGGCCGGTCGTGTACATCAGGACATCGACGCAGGGGAGTGGAACTGGCCCGCTCTGGTCGATCAGTTGCCCCGGCGCGCTGCGGTGCTTCCCCTGGCCATCTGGCACGGCTCCGACCTGTGTGGGCTGACCCTCGGTCACGCGTCACGCCATCGTGCGGCAGGGGTTCGGCACACGGTGACGCTCACGCACGCCGAACGCCGGCCGGAACCGCCTGAAGTCCCGTTGCGAGGCCACATCATCCCGATCGCAGTCGCGGTGGCGCGCAACTACGGTCTCGCCTTGGGCGCCACCCGGCTGAGGCTGGCGTACCCGGACCCCAACCTGTTGCGATACTACGAGCTGCTGGGCTTCGGCGTTGCGTGGCAGGGCGGAAAAGCGGTATATTGCGAGCAGGAGATCTGACGATGAAGAAGCCCCCCAGAACGATTGAGCCGCTGATCGAGCGGAAGAAGGCGAGCGGGCCAAGAGCCGTTCTCGCCCGATTCGCGGCTGCCGACGATGTTCCTGCGCCCTCTCGCGCAGAGGCGCGCCGGCGCATCCGGAGCAAGCCTGGGTTCTTCCAATCGCTGAGCGCCGAGGCGCGTTCCACGATTGCGAACTACGATGGGCCTGAGGTCATTGGACCTCCAGAGCGGTAGCAATCGCAGAGGCTGGGAGAGAGTGGGGACAGGGCGCCCGCGGCAGATGCGCGGGCGCTTTGTTGGCTTGGAGGTGGCCGCCCTCCCGGATTGTGGTACTGCCGCAGCGAGACCGCGGGGGATCGCTGAACGAATTGCCGTTGACGCGCTGCATCTTGTCCGAGGCGAGCTCGCTACCCCAGCCCGCCCATGATCCGCGGCACCTCGGCGAGGAACTCGCGGGCGAGGAAGCCGATGCGGCCGCGTGCCTTCGCCATCACGTTGCCGGCCTCGCCGTGGAGGTAGACGGCCCACGCGGCGGCGCGCACGGGCGTGGCGCCGCGGGCGAGGAGGCCGGCGACGATCCCGGCGAGCGCGTCACCGGAGCCGGAGGTCGCGAGGCCCACGCCCCCGCCGTCGTAGCGGTAGGCCTCGCCGTCGGGCGCGACGATGAAGGTGGTCGCGCCCTTGAGCGCGACCACGGCCCCGAGCTCCTCCGCCGCGCGCCGGGCGACGGCGAGCGGGTCGCCGGCGACCTCCTCCTTCTCCATCTCCAGGATGCGCGCCATCTCCCCCGCGTGCGGGGTGATCACGGCCCGTCCCTCCAGCCGCCGCAGCGCGCTCCGTCCTTCCGCGAGACAGGGGAAGCACCCCGCGTCGAGCACCACCGCGGGGCCGTCCACCCGCTCCAGCACCCCGCGGGTCAGCGGTGTCGCGCTCGCCTGGTCGATCATCCCCGGGCCCAGGAGGAAGGCGTCCGCGGTGCCCGCCCGCTCCGCCAGCTCGCGGGCGGCGCGGGGGGAGATGGCGCCCGCCTTCGTCTCGGCCAGCGCGACGACCAGCGCCTCGGGGATCGCGATGCCCACGGGGACGGCGATGGAGGCGGGGGCGGCCAGGCGCAGCTTCCCCGCGCCGGCGCGGAGCGCGGCGGTGCCGGCCAGCAGCAGCGCGCCCGGGTTCTGCCGCTCGCCGCCGGCCACCAGCACGCGCCCGCGCTCCTCCTTGTCGCCGCCCTCGTCGGGGCGCGGAAGGGGGATGCGGCGCAGCCGCGCGGGCGTCAGCGCGGCAGCGGAGCGGAGGCGCCCCGTCACTTGGCGCCCACCGGCACGTCGCGCCGCGTGGTGACGGCGGCCCCGGCCTCCACCAGCGGGGCGACGAAGTTGAAGAGCTGCAGCTCCATCTTGCCGCGGCGGCCGGCGGAGGGGTTGTAGGCGTAGGAGGTGACGGCGCAGTTGGCCACGTCGTGCTCGGCCGCGATGGCGAGCACCTGCGCCTCGGTCATGCACTCCATCAGGTAGCGCAGGCAGAGCACCACCACCTCGTGGCAGACGATCAGCACGCGCTCGCGAGGGTAGTGCAGGTTGATGGTGTCCAGCGCGCTCCTCAGCCGCAGCACCACGTCGCACCAGCTCTCGCCGCCCGGGGGGCGATGGTAGAACTTCCCCAGTAGGCGGCGCTGCTCGAACTGCTCGGGGAAGCGCTGCTGCACGCCCACCACCGTCAGCCGGTCGAGGATCCCGAACTCGCGCTCGCGCAGCCGCTCGTCGATCACCGGCTCCTCGTCGGGGTCGTCCGTTCCGCCCGCCTGGCGCACCAGGTCGGCGGTGTGCCGCGCGCGCACGTAGGGCGAGGTGAGCACCACCGTCGGCCGCTCGGAGAGCGGGAGCGACGCGAACCAGCGGCCCAGCGCCGCAGCCTGTTCCTCGCCGCGCGGGCTCAGCGGCACGTCCACGTCGCGCGTGGCGATCTGGATCATCGGCAGCCCCGCCACCCGCGCCGCGTCGGCCGCCAGGTTCCCCGCGCTCTCCCCGTGCCGGACCACCCACAGCACGTCGGGCCACCGCTGCTCCATCCGCCCCCCTCGCTCGCGTTGACCCGGCAGCGGTCAAGAGACGTACCATCCCCCGCACACGGAGCCAGCCGCCACCCCGCAAAGGCGGTATAGGATCTATAATTACGTCACACGAACCGAGCGTGAAGCGTGCCTTCCAGGGCCCGCGCACGGTAGGGTCTTACGGAGAGCCGAAGCGGAAACGGAGACGAAAAACCTGGATTCCCTTTATGAGTCGCGTCTAAGAAGTCCGGTGGCGAAGCATCCGCGTCGTCATG
>DASYJZ010000506.1:0-8268 GCA_035995965.1 Longimicrobium sp.
CGCGCGGCAGGGTAGCGGCTCCTGATCCACGGGCGTCGTTCCGACACCGGGGACGTCGCTGCGGAGGTCATCGAGAACCCTCGATGACCTCCGTTTCCATGGAGACCCGAAGCGGCTTACGGGACCTGCTCCAGGTACCACAGCTGCGTCACGTAGCTCGGGCCATAGTAAGGATACTGCTTGACCCCCGTCCCGTTGGAGTAGACCGAGCCGCCGTTGATGGTCGCCACCTTGCCGCTGTGCCTGGCGGCGAGGTAGTAGGCGCCGTAGCCGCAGCTGCAGCTGTTGATGCTCCACTGCTGGTTCGTCAGGCCCTGGTAGTCCCACTGATGGATCCTTGCCCCGTCGCTCTGCGAGGCGCTCTCGACGTCCAGCACCCTGCCGCTGTGCCGGGCCACGAACTTGTAGTAGCCGCCGCCTACGTCCACGATCCGCCACTGCTGGTTCGCCTGGCCCTCATACGTCCAGATGTGGATCCACGCCCCGTTGCAGCATCCGTTGTTGCTGACGTCCATCACCTTGCCGGCCACGTTGCGGACGACGTAGTAGGCGGTCGGGTCGATCGACAGAACGGGCCGCGGCTTCTCCGGGGCCTTCGTGGTGGTGGGAAGATCGCTGCCGCAGGCCGCCGCGAAGGCGAGCCCGGAGGCGAGAAGGAGGCACGCGAACGCGCGCCGGCCGATGCTGGACATTCTGTTCCTTTCTGGATGGATGTGCCCGCGAGCGGGCGTGACAGGCGGCTCGATGCGTCTTCGCTTCCGGATCTGTCGCAACCGCCGGCGATTGGGCGATCAAGGGCTCAGGGCCGGCCGGAGCCGGCTCGCCGATCCGCTTGGGGGCACTGCGCTACGCCATGGGCGGCGGAAGTACGAAACCTCGATCGCGCGGCCGGTGACGATAGTTAACCGCGCGACGTACCGGGCGCCGCAACCTCAGGGTGAGCGGTCCATCGGGATATACGGGCGGCACCGGAAGACGGGTGAGCGGCACGCGGGCGCGAAGATGGGGCGTGGGAGTCGTTCGCCGCCGCCGGACCCGCAACCCGCCGCGGAGGCGGAGCCGGAGGCCGCTGCGCCCCAGGCTTCGGGGCCGTTCGCCGCCGTGGCGGACCGGCTGCAGGAGATCGCGGACGCGCTGCGGGCGGACCCCGGCGCGTTCCTCTCCGGGGCGCAGGGCGGGGGAGACCCGCTGGCGCTGCTGGTCGCCGGCTTCGTGCTCGGCTACAACGCGCGGCGGGGCGGCGGCTCCTGATCCGGGGCCTCGGCGGTGCTGTTGCGAGGGGCGGCCGAGCGGCCGCCCCTTCGCGTTTCCCTGCGGCGACAGTGGCGCGTGACGTGCAAAGGGGCCGGGCGAAATTGCAGGCGAACCTCACCCGCGCCCGGCAGATGACTCCCGAAGCGCTGTCCGGAGCCCCCGGCTCCGCCGTCGCCGTCAGCCCCGAAGGCTGGCCCGAGCAGCGGGAGCGCGAAGCGGCGTGGCGGCGCGGGCGGGAGCACGCCGCGCGCGATCCGCACGTGGGCGCGGCGCACCCCGCGGTCGCCGCGCGGGCGTTCGCCGCTCTCGCCGAGAACGTGCGCGACTACGCCATCTTCCTGATGGACACCGGGGGGGTGATCACCTTCTGGGGCGAGGGCGCGCGCCTGATGAAGTGGTGGACGAAGGAAGAGGCCGAGGGCGGGCACCTCCGCCTGCTGTATCCGCCCGGCGGCGCGGAAGATGGCACCGCCGAGGCGCACCTGGCCGAGGCCGCCGAGCGGGGCGAGTACACCGGCGAGGGGCAGCGCGTGCGCAGCGACGGCTCCACCTTCTGGGCCGGGGTCACCCTCACCGCGCTGTTCGACGGCGACGGCGCGCCGCTGGGGTTCGCGAAGGTCACCCGCGACCTCACCGCCCGGCGCGCCGCCGAGGCGGCGATGCGCGCCGCGAACGAGGCCGCCGAAGAGGCCTTCCGCGCGGCCGAGGCCGCCCGCACCCAATCCGACGAGGCGAACCAGGCCAAGAGCCTGTTCCTGGCCACCATGAGCCACGAGATCCGCACCCCGCTGAACGCGGTGATCGGCTACTCGGACCTGCTCGACCTGGAGATCGCCGGCCCTCTCACCGACCTGCAGCGCTCGCAGCTGCGGCGCATCCGCGGCAGCAGCATGCACCTGCTCGGCATCATCGACGAGGTGCTGGACTTCTCGCGGGTGGAGGCGGGGCGGGTGGAGGTGGACCGCAGCGCCGTGCGGCTCGCCCGGCCCATCGAGGCGGCGCTGCAGATGGTGCAGGTGCAGGCCGCGCACCGCCGGCTGCAGCTTACCGACGCCGTCTCCAGGCTCGCCGCCGACGTGCCCTGCTGGGGCGACGAGGGCCGGGTGCGGCAGATCCTGGTGGTGCTGCTCTCCAACGCCATCAAGTTCACCGCGCCGGGCGGGCGGATCACGGTGAGCGCCGGGACGGCCGCGCGGCCCTCGCCCGACGCGCAGCTCCGCGGGCCGGGGCCATGGGCCTACGTGCGGGTGGAAGACACCGGCCACGGCATCCCGGCGGGGCGGCTCTCGGCCATCTTCGAGCCCTTCGAGCAGGCCGACATGGCGCTCACCCGCCAGCACGGCGGCACGGGGCTGGGCCTCACCATCGCGCGGCGGCTGGCGCGGCTGATGGGCGGCGACCTCACGGTGCGCAGCGAGGTGGGGACGGGCACCGCCTTCTTCCTCTGGCTCGCGGCGGCGCCGGAAGAGGCGCTCACCTCCGCCCTGTCGCGCGGCGGGCACGTGGACCCGCCGGGCCCCGGCGTGTTCCTGGAGGTCCGCGACGTGATCTTCGCCGAGCTGGAGCGGCTGCTGCACGTGTACGTGGGGCGGCTCAGGAGCGACCCCGCCACCCCCCCAGCGCCCACGCGCTCAGCGAGCAGGAGCTGGAGGACCACCTGGCCACCTTCCTCGCCGATCTCGCCGCCACCCTCCCCGCCGTGGACCTCTCGGCGAGCGACGACGTGGAGGCGACGCTGGACGGCACCGCGATCCAGCGCACGCTGGGCGACCGCCATGGGAAGCAGCGCTTCCGCCTCGGCTGGGGGGAGTCTGAGCTGGCGCGCGACTTCGAGATCCTGCGCGAGGAGCTCTCCGCCGCCATCCGCCGCCGCATCCACCGCGAGCGCCCGGACGAGGTGGAAGAGACGATCGGCGCGGTGATGGAGTTCATCGGCGCGGCCGAGCGGGTGAGCCTGGCGGCGTACCGGCAGGCGGTGGAGGAAGCGGGCGGGTGAGCCCCCCAGGAGATGCTCGGCCTTTCTCTCTGCGCTCCGGGACGCACGGCAAATCGAAGCGCCTCCAGCCCATCGGCCGGAGGCGCGTCGGTTCGGGCGGACCCGGGCGGGCCTTATGCGCAGCCGACGCAGGTCTGCTGCTTGGTGCACGGATAGAAGCGTGTCTCCGGGTCGATCCCGCACTGGTAGCCCAGGCAGGAGGGCACCGTGTTCCCGGTCTCGTAGCAGATGTAGCAATACGAGGGCGGCCCGGCCGGACCGGTGTCGGAGGGTGCCGGCGTGACGGGCTCTGGGCTCGTAGCGAACGACTGCACTTCCAGGCTGTTCAGGTCCAGGTTCATGGCAACCTCCTCGGGAGTGGCGGGGGAGTTCGACCCGCTCAAACTAACGATGTCTATTCCGCTGTCCAAGCATTTTACTGCGTAAACTGATTGAGTGTCGCGCTTCGGCAGCCACCTACTGATCGTTGGGCAAGCTGGCCGGCAGGGCGTGTGCGGCATTGGTTGACCTCGGTACCGCAATTTCGTTAGATTTCAAGCAGTTCTGCGCTTCTGGCGCGGGATCATCCCCCGGTAGCTCAGCCCGGATAGAGCAACGGTTTCCTAAACCGGAGGTCACAGGTTCAAGTCCTGTCCGGGGGACTGATGAAATCGAAGACCCGCCTGAGATTCAGGCGGGTCTTCGCGCTTGTGTGCCGGGGTCGCCCCGCCGGTTCAGGCACAGCAGACGTCGCCACCCGATGCCGCGCTTGGCGGTGGCTTGCAGTTGGGACCCACGCAGGTGTCGCAGGTCGCCTTGTTGGACGCGTCGCTGTGCGCCCACACCGTTCCGGGCGCGCCGTCTGCCGACACGGTGCCGAACGACTCCACGCGGATTCCCTCGATGTCCAGTCGAAGCTTGCGCATTTGATCCCTCCCTGGGGGTTGACCGGCGGGTACCGTTTCCCCTCTTCAAACAAGGGGGAACCTGGCACAATTAGCATTCGTGCGACTCGCCCTGCAAGCTTGCGATGTCGCGCAGATCAACGACGGGGTGACCCGAGCACCTCTTGCACGACGTGAACTGCAAGCATCCGGTGGCTAACCGAGGTCTTGAACGCGTTGTTTGAAGGCAGCGAGCAGTGCCTGGTCTATCGCGGCGAGGTCGTCCGTCTCGATCAGCGTCGCGCCGCCGGCGCCCAAGAAGTCGAACCGGTACCTCGGATTGCGGCCCTCACGAAAGTTGAACAGCCGCCCTTTCCGTTCCTGACGGTAGAAAATGGTGAACACCGTCTTGTGATCGACCGGGCGAAGATGCTGGAGGCGCGAGAAAAGAGATTCGTCGCCCGCCACCAGGAAGGGAAGCCGGGTCCGCACGTAGTCCAGCACCAGCAACTCTACCTCGGTCGTCACCACGCCTGACTCCCCTTCGGCGGCGACGGGGGAAACCGGCTCCGGATCGGGAGCAGTCGGGATTGCCTCGGTTCGCATCTTCACCAGGTCTTTTCGATCCGCGAAGCCGACCCGTTCGAGAATCTTTCGATCCAACAATGCCTCCGCCGCGTCTCGGACGATGGGCGCGTGCTCCTCCACCATGCGGTTCGTACGTCTTCCCTCGATGCTGGCGAGGTCCATCATGGTACGAACGAAGCGCTCGTCGGGACGGCTCAGCGCCTTGTCGAGGGCTTCGGCGTACTGGGCGGTGTAGATGCGCCTGCGCGCGTCCGCTCCGACGAACGCCGGGTCGAACGTACCTTTCCGCAGCTTGCTCAAGGCGTCGAACGCGGTGGGATCGACCTGTTCACGCGCCACCTCCGACAGGTCGACCACCGCGAAGGGCTGGTCGTCCATCAGATTTTCCAGCCCGGTATCCGTGTAAAGCTGGAATTGGAGTCCGTCCGTCAGAATCCCGAGCTTCACGCTCGGCACCGCGTTGAAGTAGCCCTTGAGCTCGCCACGGTTCGCCTCCGACAGCGTTCCCACCTTCTTGCACTCGATCGCGATCGCCGGGTTGCCGTTAACCGAAACAGAGTAGTCGACGCGGTTCTTGAACTTGTCCGAGAACCACGCGTGAGCCTCGGGAATCACCTCGTCGGGATCGAGCGGGTTGTAGCCGAGGAGCTGGAGGAAGGGGAGCACGAGGTATTGCTGCGTGGCTGCTTCGGACTGCGCACGAACAGCTCGCTCGACCGCAGTCTGGGCGTGCGCTACGAGGGCGGCGCGAAACTCCTCACTCATTGAGCCTCAGGGGATGGGTTGGTGGGGAATGATCGGTGGATTGGAGGACGGGGACGAACCGGTCAGGCTCCCTCGAACGCCAGTGGCACCAATTCGCCGCGCTCGCGTCGCAACGCGCCGCCCAGGTGCTCGAAGGACGCGGATGGAGTCACCGCGGCCAGGTTGATGGCGGCCAGCGAAGCGCGGTCGGTGGCGAGCCGCAGCAGGATGGCGCGCCGCGGATGCCCGGTCGCCGGGTCGGCTTCGGCGCGGGCGGCGGTGACGTACAGCGAATCGGCGGCGGGAAGGACGCGGAAGACGTCGGCGGCGAGGGTGAGCACGACCCGGCAGCAGGTCTCCACGTATCGCGCGTCCCGCTCGCTCCTGGACGCACGTGCTCCCGGCGCGGACGGCGACGGCAGGTCGAGGCCGATGCGGATGGACAGGTCGTCCTCCACGGCGACGCTGCACGGTACGTCGAAGGGGAGCGGGACCTTGCCCCAGTATGAGGCCAACGCCTCGATCCAGGCGTGCGGATCTCCCTCGACCACGCGCCGCGCGAACCGGGCGAGCGCGAAGCTCCGCGCGTACGCGTCCGCCGCGTCCTGGTCCTCCGCGTCGGCGGGCGGCGGGCCGGGGTTCGCGGTCTCCTCCCAGCCGATGCGCACCGCCTCACGGGCGAGGGAGAGGGGCCCCGGCGATTCCGCGTCCTCGACCCCGTCGGCCGCGTCCCACTCCTCCGGGGGCGTTCGCGCCAGCAGGAGCGCTGCCTGGCAGCTCTCCCCGCTCGAGGCGAGCTGCCCATCCCGCGTACCGTCCGTGTCCGAGAGCCGGAAATCCGGGGAGAGTGGAGCGTCCATGGGGGGTCTCCTGAAATGGCGACATGCCGACTACACATTGTCTCTTCGGCGCGCACCCGGAGAAGATGCGGGCGGCGAAGGGAGCGGTCAACGATGGCGACGGCAGGACGTGCGGGGCGATTCAGGCCTGGTCGTGTAAATGCGGGGATGCAACCGTGAGCCGACGTGCCGGTACTCAGCGGGTGCGATCCAGCGTCGAACCAAATCTTTTTCTGGATGAATCAGCGCCGAGGACGTCTCCGGCACTGGACGGTCTCCGCGGTGGCGGCGTAGGGGCGGGGAGCCGCGGCGGAACCCTGGAAGTAGGCGCACTCCTCCGTCGCGGAGCTCGCCACCGCCGAATACCCGTCGCCCGCGTTCGCCACGATCCGCAGCGTCACCCCGGCGTGCGCGGGAAACCCCATCTGCTCCGCGCGGGTGGCGTAGCGCCCGTGCTCCACGCGGTAGCGCATCTGGTACGCGGTCAGCATCCGCAGGGCGGCGGCGGCGTTGCCGGGGTGCGTGTGCGGCCGGCTCTCGCCGCTCGCCGCGGGGTCGCGCTGGGGCCGGGGGGGAAGTGCGCCGGTCTGCTGCGCGTGCGCGGCCACCGGCGCCGCGGCCAGCGCCAGCGCGAATCCCATGGCCAGCCTGCTTCGTGCCCGCATGCTGCCTCCGTTGCCAGGGTTCAGGACCGGGGTCGGCCTCCGGCCCCGGCGACCGCGGCCGGGCGGCGGCACCACCGCCGCAGGCCGTAGAAGTAGTTGCGTTCCGCCACCTGCTCCGGCGTCTGCTCCTCCACCACGAACGCGCACCCCGGCGAGAACGTCAGCGGCAGGCGGCCGCCGGGCGCCTCGAGCGAGCCCAGGTAGCCGGTGCGCGCGTGGAACAGGTCCACCACGCGCGAGCCGTCGCGCCGCCGCCGCTCCGCCCACGCCACGCTGTCCGGCGCGAGCGCCAGGTCCGCGTACGGCGGAACGGTGGCGGGCCACGCCTTGTAGAGGTCTTCCCAGCGCTGGCCGGTCATCGGCATCACCGGCCCCGCGGCCCGGGTGCGGGCCTCGACGACCCGGGCGCGCTCCCTCGCGTCCACGGCGATCGGCGGTTCGTCCACGCGCCAGGCGGTGACCACCCGGCCGCCGCGGTCCACGAAACAGACGCCGTGCTGGAGCTGCGAGGCAACCGCCACCAGCCCGGAGGGGATCGCGTCCCAGGTGCGGTTGTACAGGTCGAGGAACGGGTCGCCCTGCGGAATCCCCCGGAACGGCGGCATACGGTACAGGTTGTTGCGCAGCCGCCCGAACTCCGCCGTGTCCAGCGCCGTGCCGCGCAGCGAGGCGCGGACCAGCCGCAGGCCGGTGCGCACCTCGCGGTCGTCGGTGTCCAGGCGCATCGCACCGGTCTGCGGAAAGAGCACGGCCGAGTCTGAGATGGCGGCCAGCTGCCGCACGCCGTGCGGGCCCGCCTGCGCCTCGCCGGTCCGCAGCCGCACGAGGAAGCGGCCCTGCGCGTCGAAGAGGTGCAGCAGGTCGAATTCCATCACCGCCACGCTCCCGCCCACCACCGCGAGCTGGTTGTAGACGGGGCGCACGCCGTGGCCGGGGCCCAGCTCCTCGAACTCGCCCGGGCCTAGCCCCCGCCGGCCGAACGCGCCCACCCACCGCCCGTGCGCGTCGTACATCGACACCCGCGAGTTGTTGCCGTCGAGCACGTACAGCGTCTCGCGGTGCGGATCCCAGGCTGCGCCCATTACCTTCCCCAGCGGATGCGCGTCCTCGTCGCCGATCGGGAGGTCGGGCGCGTAACGCCAGGGGCTCGGGCGCGGCGGCGCCGGCGCGGCGCGCTCCACGGCGGTCTCGCAGCGCGCGGCCAGCGTGCCGCCCAGCAGCGCGGCGTCCTCGCCTCGCGCGCCACCGCACGCCGCGGCCGCGCACACCAGGAGGATGCCAACCCGCCAGGGCAGGTGGCGCGATGCGGCGCCTGCCGC
>DASYJZ010000507.1:0-6361 GCA_035995965.1 Longimicrobium sp.
CGCGTGCTCCTCCTTCATCCGCTTCTTGATCAGCGAGTGGCCGGTGGCGTTGAGGATGGGGACGCCGCCGGCCGCCTCCAGCACCTCGGGCAGCGCCTGCGTGCACTTCACGTCGAACACCACCTTCTGCCCCGCCCCGCGCTTCTCGATCAGGTCCAGCCCGTACAGCAGCAGCAGCGTGTCGCCGCGCACGATCCCGCCGCGGTCGTCGATCCCCCCGATGCGGTCCGCGTCGCCGTCGAAGGCCACGCCCAGGTCCGCGCCCGTCTCCTTCACCTTGGCGATGATGTCGACCAGGTTCGCGTCGACCACCGGGTCGGGGTGATGGTTGGGGAAGGTCCCGTCGCTCTCGCAGAAGATGGGGATCACCTCCACGTTTGGCCCCAGCGCGCGCAGCAGCTCCACGGCGATGATGGAGCCGGTGCCGTTGCCGCAGTCCACCACGACCTTCACCGGGCGGGCGATCTGGAACTTCACGGCGACCTCCTGCACGTAGAGCTCGAGCACGGCGCGGTTCTCGGCGCGCCCCTCGCCGCTCTCGTAGTCCTCTTCCTGGATGGTGCGTAGCACCTCCTGGATCAGTTCGCCGTAGATGGAGCCGCCGGAGATGGCCATCTTGAACCCGTTGTACTGCGGCGGGTTGTGCGAGCCCGTCACCTGCAGCCCCGCGTCCGTCCCCCAGTACGCCATGGCGAAGGAGTGCACGGGGGTGGGGACGAGGCCCACGTCGATCACCTGCGCGCCGGCGGCGACCATCCCGCGCTTCACCGCGTCGGCCAGCTCGTTGCTGCTGAGGCGGTTGTCGCGCCCCAGCGCGAGCACCGGGCTCTCGTTCTCCAGCCGCCGACGCACCAGCGTGGTGAAGGCGCGGCCGATGGACTCGGCGACCTCGGGTGTCACGTCGCTGCCGACCACGCCGCGGATGTCGTACTGCCGGAAGATGTGCGGATTGACCATCAGGCTCGTTTCAGAGTCTCGGGTTCGGAAGAGCAGGAGCGCCCCGATGGAAGCGGCGAGGCGCCCCGGAGCCTGCGTCCCTCAGCTGTCGCGCACCACCGCGATCGCCTCGATCTCGACGGCCACTTCGCGCGGAAGGCGGGCCGCCTGCACGGTGGAGCGCGCCGGCTTGTGGTCGCCGAACGCGCGGCCGTAGACCTCGTTCATCGCCGCGAAGTCGCCCATGTCGCGCAGGAAGACGGTGGTCTTCACCACCGTGGACAGGTCGGCGCCGGCGGCCTGCAGCACGCCCTGCACGTTCTTCATCACCTGCTCCGTCTGCGGCGCGATGTCGCCCTGCACCAGCTCCATCGTGGCGGGGTCGAGCGGGATCTGCCCCGCGGTGAACACCAGGCCGTGCACCACAATCCCCTGGCTGTAGGGACCGATGGCGGCGGGCGCCTGGTCCGTCTCTACGATCCGCAGCTCTGCCATGACGTAAAACCTTTCGGTTGATGGAATTCGGTTGATGACTACTTGCTCGCTCGACCAGGACGTCATGCGCCGGGCTCCCGACGGGTTGGAAACCCGCCGCTGGAACGGCACGAAGTCCGCCTTCGCGGACTATGCCTCTTCGCCTGTGCCAACCGCACCGGCAGCATGGTGGCTACCGCCTCAAAACCACCCGCAGGCCGCGCATTCGCCGGGGTCCCCACCCTCTCCCGGTACGGGAGAGGGTTTGCGCTCTAAGGCGCAGGGAGAGGGCGCCGCCACCGCGGACTCACGCCGAAAATGTGGTACTACTCCGGCACCATCTCGCGCAGCTCATCCGGCGTGACCACGGCGACGCCGGGCTTCCCCACCTCGATGCCCGCGGCGAGGTTCGCCAGCGTCGCGGCCTCCTCCATCGTGGCGCCCGCGGCGAGGGCGACGGCCACGAACGCCGTCACCGTGTCGCCCGCGCCGCTCACGTCGAACACCTCGCGCGCCACGGTGGGGATGCGGAACGTCGGCGCGTCCTTCGAGCGCAGCGCCATCCCGTCCTCGCCCAGCGTCAGCAGGAGGTGCTCGGCATTCACCCGCGACCGCGCGTCCTCCAGCCACACGTCGTCGTCGGGGCGGACCTGCGAGCCCAGGGCGGCGCCGAGCTCCAGCGCGTTCGGCTTGAACACCGTGGCCCCGCCGAACGCCATGAAGTTGCGGAACTTGGGATCCACCACGCTGGGGATCCCCGCCGCCGCCGCCGCGTCGAGCGCCGCGCGGATCACCGACGGCACCAGCACGCCCTTGTTGTAGTCCTCCAGCACCAGCGCATCGCTGGCCGCCACCGCCGCGCGCACGGCGGCGCAGAGCTCGTCGGCGCAGTCGTCCGGCAGGTCGTCGGCGTGCTCGCGGTCGAAGCGCACCACCTGCTGGTGGCGGGCGACCACCCGCGTCTTGGTCGTCGTCGGCCGGTGCGGTCGCTCCACCAGGCGCGGGTGGATCGGGCCGCCGTCCAGCGCCGCCAGCGTCTCGCGGATGCGCCGGCCCGCGTCGTCGGCGCCCACGTAGCCGACCAGGTGGCACTCGGCGCCCAGCGCGGCGACGTTGGCCGCCACGTTCGCCGCGCCGCCCAGCGCGAAGCGCTCCTCCGTGACGTGGACGACAGGCACCGGCGCCTCGGGCGAGATGCGCGACACGGCGCCGACCAGGTAGACGTCCAGCATCACGTCGCCCACCACGGCCACCCGCAGGCCGCGGCTCTTCTCCAGGATCTCGTCGAGCCGTGCGCGTGTCAGCCGTTCCATCACCCGAAGAGCCCGCCGGAGCGCGTCTGCCGCCCGGCACCGGGCCGGGAAAGAGGGCGCGGAATCTACCGGCGGGCGGGAGGAGTGACAAGATTGGGGCGAGCGCCCCGACCCGCGCACACCGCGGCCGCTCGCACTGAAGACTCGCCGCCCGGCAGGCGCGGCGGTACGTTGCGCCGCCACGGCCCCGCCCTTGCCACTTCGGCGGTGCATCGCGGTCGGCGCCGCGAGCGACCTTGCGACCTCCGTGACCCCTGTGAGAGCCCTGCCGTAAATGCCAGCGGACGAACTGAACGAGGCGCCCGGCGCCGCGGAGGCGATGGCCGGGGCCGGCCAGTCGCCGCTGCAGGGCGCGCCGCCGGCGGGGGGAGGCGCGGGCTTCGCCGGCAAGCTCAAGCGCCTGGGGAGCGAGTCGCTGATCTACGGGCTCAGCTCGGTGTTCGGCCGCTTCCTGAGCTACCTCCTGCAGTTCATGTACGTCGGCTACTTCAACCTCGCCCAGAACGGGGTGCAGAGCGCCGTCTACACCTACGTCCCCATCCTCTCCATCGTGTTCCTGTGGGGGATGGACGTCGCCTACATGCGCAGCGCGGCCACGGTGAAGGACCGCGGCCTGGAGGAGCGGCAGCGGGCGTTCAGCATGTCGTTCGCCATCGTGGCCTTCGCCGGCGCGGCGGCCATGCTGCTGGGCTTCGCCGCCGCGCCCTGGCTCGCGCACGCCTTCAACGTGCCGCTCGACGGGTTCCTCTACCTGCTCGCCATCGTCTACACCGACGCGCTGATCGCCGTCCCCTACGCGCACCTGCGCATGACGGGGCGCGCCAAGCGCTACGCGGTGCTGCGCCTGCTCTTCGTGGCCGTCAGCATCGCCCTGAACGTGGTGCTGATCGCGGTGCTGCGCTGGGGGGTGAAGGGGATCTTCATCTCCAACCTGGCCGCCAACCTGGTGGTGCTCGCGCTCTTCGCGGGCGAGATCCGCCGGCTCTTCCGCCCGCGGCTGCTGCGCGGCGCCGAGTGGCGGCCGCTCTGGCACTACGCGCTCCCCATCATGCCGGCGATGTTCGCGGTGATGATCGTGGAGAACGGCGACCGGATGGTGCTCAACTGGCTCCCCGACCCTGTGGCGCGGGCGGTCTACGGGATGGAGACCAAGGAGGTGGTGGGGATCTACAACTTCAACTACAAGCTGGGCGTGGCCATGCTGCTGGTCGCGCAGATGTTCCGCATGGCGTGGACGCCGTTCAGCCTGCAGCACGGCCGCGATCCCCTCGCCCCGCGCCTCTTCTCGCGCGTACTGACGGCGGTGATGCTGGTGTGCTCGGTGGCGTTCCTGGGGCTCGCGGTGCTGGTGCCGTCGCTGGTGGGGATCCGCCAGATCTACGAGTGGCCCACCTCGCCGTCGTACTGGCTGGGACTGCCGATCATGCCGGTGATCCTGCTGGGGTACGTCTTCAGCGCGATGTACGCGGTGGTCACGGCGGGGCTGTACATCGAGAAGCGCACGGCCGCGCTCCCCTGGATCGCCGGCGCGGGCGCGGCGATCAACCTCGCCATCTGCTTCGTGGCGGCGCGACACTCCATGGTCGCGGTGGCGTGGGCCACGCCGGCGAGCTACGCGCTGATGGCGGCGCTGGGCGCGTGGCGGAGCGGCCGCGTGTACCCGGTGCCCTTCGAGTGGTGGCGGCTGGTGCACCTGGGCGCGCTGGTGGGCGCCGTCTTCGCCGCGGACCGGTGGTTGGCGGGGCATGGCTGGAGCCCCACGGCGTGGGCCACGGTGGGCCTCAAGCTCGCGCTGCTGGCGGCGTTCCCGCTGCTGCTGGTGGCGACGCGCTTCTTCCGCCCGGGCGAGTGGGACGCGCTGCGAAACGCGCTCCGCAGGAGGCGGTAGCGAGCCCATTCAAGGCACGGCAAGGGCTCTGCCGCGGGGTGGGGGTTGCGCGAACGGCCGGGTGCGGGTAGATTGCTGCTCAGCGAAGAACAACCGGCCGCATCGGCGGCCGGGCCAGCGTGCGAAAGGACCTGGACAGCTTCATCGTCCCGGTCCTTTTTTGTTGTTCGCGAACGCCCGTTGCGGGGGGCGATCTGCCCGCAGGAATACGGACGGCTGGTTGGTACGGATATCCCGGGCCTCGGCAGTCAGTAAACATCGCTAGGAGTTGGGAAATGCGTACGACCGGCACCGTGAAGTGGTTCAACGACACCAAGGGCTTCGGCTTCATCACCCCGGAGGACGGGCAGAAGGATTGCTTCGTCCACCACAGCGCGATCCAAGGGAGCGGCTTCCGCTCGCTGGCCGAGGGTGAGCGCGTCGAGTTCGACGTGGTCCAGGGCGCCAAGGGGCCCGCGGCCGAGAACGTCACCCGCCTGGGCTAATCCCCCGGCGTCGTGAACGACGGAGAGCCGCCCCGACCACTGCGTGGTCGGGGCGGCTCTTCTTTTGTGCCCAGGTTTTTACGGAACGTTTCACGCAGAGACGCGGAGGAACAGAGAGAACCCCCCGCTCGAAGTCACCGCTTGCCGGCGCCGGGCCGCTCGTCCCCGTTGTGGGGGCGGCAGAGCTTCACCGGGTAGGTGCAGTGCGTCCCCGTGCACGGATTCGGCACCGACGCGGGCTCCGTCTGGAAGGCGTTCACCGTGCGGACGGCGGACGCAGCGGCGTCCGTCGCGAACGTGGCCACCTGCAGCTCGTCCAGGCTCAGCTTCAGCTTCCGCATGACCCACCTCCGCGGTTGATGGAAGGAGCGCCGTTCCCCGGACCCGGACGGATCCGGGGTTCCGCTCTCCTGGGGCCGGTGGGTGCCTGCGGTGAATGCTTCGCGGTCGATTCGGCGCTCTGTGCATCCTCGCCGCATACGCCGTTCCGCTATTCGGCGTCGCTCAGCAGCCCGGGGAAGACGATGCCGTGCGGCGCGTGGAAGGAGATGCCGAGGAGCGCGGCGACGAGCGGGGCGACGCACTCCAGCGGGAGCAGGGGCGCGTTCGCGCCGGAGCGGAAACCGGGGCCCGCCCCCACGAAGCCGGTGTGCATCTGCGGCTCGTCGGGGTGATAGCCGTGGGTGGCGCCGTGCACCGCCCATACGCCGGGGGGCGTCGGGACGTGGCGACCCTTCACCGGGGTGAGCATCGAACCGTTCGCCACGACGAGGAAGGAATCAGAAGCATATGTGAGCAACTGACGTCACGCTCGTGCATGCACCCTGATCAGCACAGGTGATCAACACAGTTGCTGAGCGAAACCTGCTCAACGTCGATACGAAGTTACGCAGGAATAGTGAGCACTCCCTTCGCAGGGGGCCTCGCTTGTATCACTGCTTCCCATCTGATGAGGAGCTGCTCATCAACTTCGATTGAGGAATAGTTCGACAAGAGCAACCGGAGTGCGCGGTGTCCCGCGTCAAGGAGGAATTCGTACTCCTCGCGTAATTTCTGGAGACAATGAAGCGCGAACTTTAGATTGTCGTCACGGTCCTTCGCTGCGCACGCCGCGCGGCAGGCGGACTCGTTGTGCGCCCTCCGAATTTCCTGGAGCCGCCCCTCGGTATCGTAAAAGTCTACGCACGCGTTGAAGGCGGGCGCGGACAAGAATGCTGAATGATCGATGACATGGGGAAGTAGAGAGTATGTGTTCGACCATATGA
>DASYJZ010000508.1:0-3540 GCA_035995965.1 Longimicrobium sp.
CCAATGGGCTCCCCAGCGCCTGCTGCCGGATGTAACCGATGATGGACGCCGCGATGTCCTGGTTCGTCAGCTCGCGCCAGGCGCTCTGGAGATGCGCCTCCGGAAAACCCGCGGTGTCGAGCGCCAGCCGGAGCTCGCGGAGTTGGGCGCGCGTGAGGTCGCGCGGCCGGGTCACCACCGCCTTGAGCGCCGGGATCTCGTTCAGGTGCGTGCGGACGTACGCGCCGAACGACTCCAGGAAGTCGTCGGGCCGGGTGCCATCGCCGTACCCGTGCTCCACGCGTCGCAACTCGTCGGGGTGATCGGAGATCAAGATGCCGCGGGAGCCCCCCTCGCCGCCACCGTCGAGCACCACGGCGAGTTCCGGGTGCTCGCCGAAGAACTCCGCCGCCTCGGTGGGGGTGGAGCGTCGCAGCCGTTCCAGCAGTTCGCGCGGCGAGCACCCCGCTGCCGCCGCGAAGGCATCGCCCCGGCTCTCCAGCCCTCCCACCCGTCGCCGTAGCCGCGCGACGATCTGGTCGAGCACGGCACGCCCCGCGGTGGCGTCGGCGTCGTCGGCCAGCTCGTCGACCAACTCGACGAACGGGATGGACGGGTTCACCACCACCGGGCGCATGGACGAATATGGCTGCAGCGCCTCGTAGAGCCGCACCGCATCGAAGACGCGGAACACCTCCTTGTCTCGGCCCTCGCCGTACAGCCCAGGGCGAAGCCGGGTGCCGCGCCCCAGCATCTGCTCGTAGAGGATGCGGCTCCGGATGCGGCGCAGGAAGACGACGTTTACGATCTCGGGGACGTCGATCCCCGTGCTCAGCAGGTCGACGGTGACCGCGACGGTGGGATATGCCTCGTTGCGGAAGCGCCGCACCTTTGCGGAGGGCTGGTCGGCCGCAGCGGTGATCTTCTGCACCGCGTCGTCGTCCAAGTCGCCGTAGCGCTCCTCGAACGCCTCCTTGAGCAGCCGCACCACCAGGTTCGCGTGATCGTCGTTCACGCAGAACACCACCGTCTTGGCGGGCCCGAAGGGGTCGATCTCCTCCGCCAGCCGGCGCGCCACCACACGGTTGAAGTTCTCGGTCACCACGACCCGGTTGAACCCCTCGACCTCCACGCTGACCTCGTCCGGGGTGTGCACCAAGTCGATCACCCCCTCGGCTGGACGCCACACCGAGATGGTCTGACCTGGCTGCCAGGTGATCCCGTCCTCCGCCAGCGCCGTGACGATCTGCACCGGCGGCTCGTGGTCCACCAGCCAGCCGTCCACCACTGCCTGCCGGTAACCGTAGTTGAAGACGGGCTCGCCAAAGATGTCCACCGTGTGCAGTGCCGGGGTCGCAGTTACCCCGACGCGAACGGCGTCGAAGTACTCCATCACCCGCTTGTACTTGGAGACATAGTCGGCCTCGCTGCGGAAGGTCAGCTCTGCCTCGGTCATCTCACGGTCGAGCGTGTAGCCGCGGTGGCACTCGTCGACGACCACGAGGTCGAAGCTGTCCACCGGCAGGGGGTTCTCGCCTCCCAGGATCCGGCGAACCATCCCCTGCACCGTGGTGAGGTGCAACCTCGTCTCCGTACCGGGAGCCTGATCGCTCGGCTCTTTCAGCTCGTAGACATCGGCAAAGCTCTGCAGGTTCTCGAGCTGAACGCTCTTGAAGACCGCCAACGCCTGCTCTCCCAGTGCGGTCCGGTCCACGAGGAAGAGCACGCGCCGGAAACGGCCCGCCTTCAGCAGCCTGTAGATAAGCCCGAGCAGCACCCGCGTCTTGCCCGTGCCCGTTGCCATGGCGAGGAGGATCGAACGGCGGCCCTCTTCCAGCGCCTGCTCCACGGCGCGAACCCCTTGCCGCTGGTAGTCCCGCAGCGGCAGATACTCCAGGTCCGACTCGCGCAGCGTCTGCTCGGCCCGGGCGACGTCCTGCCGCAGCAGCCCGGCGAGGCCTTCCGGCGTGTACCAGCCGTGCAGCGGATGGGGATGGTTCGCGGGTCGCCGCGCGTCCAGCATCCACACGCCCGTCCGATCACGCACCTGCGGGACGAGGTCGCGGCCGTTCGTAGCGAAGAGGAAGGGCACGCGGAAGGTACCCCACATCCCCGCAAGCGTCTCCTCCCCCTTCACCACGTATCCGCGGCTGTAGCGCTTCGCCTGCTCCACCGCACCCGACACCGAGAGCGCCTGCCGCTTCGCCTCCACCACGCCGATGGGTACGAGCCCCACGAAGAGCACGTAGTCGGTCGGCCCCTCTGCGGTCGGCCACTCGGCGATCGCCAGGTTTTTTTCCGCCTGCGGGCGCGCGCCCGCAGACCAGCGCAACTCGGCAGTGTCGGCCTGCCACCCGGCCTCCCGTAGCTGCCGGTCGATCAGTCGGCGCGTGTCGGCCTCGCTGAGCTCGATCTCGGCCGCGGCGATCTCCGCGCGCTCGTTGATCCGCTCAACCAGGTCATCGCGAACCGCGGGGGGCATCCCCTGCGTCAGCGCGCGGGCCCGATCGACCTCGGCGGTAAAGCGGACCCGCTCTTGGGCCAGCAGCGCCTCGACCTCCTGCGCCATCTGCAATGCCACGTCGCGCTCGTCCGCGACCGCACGGGCGCGGTACTCGGCGTCCCGGCGCAGCTCCGCCTCCATCTCGGCCGCGAATCCCTGCTCCTCGGCCCGCCGGCGCTGCTCGTCCACCTCGGCGCGAAGCTGCTCCAGCTGGCCGCGCAGCGCGGCGGCGGGATCTTCCACGCGACGGGGGTGCACGAAGGCGCCCGGTCTGAAGTCGGGCCGCACGTCGAAGGTACGCCGATACCAGATTGCGAGCTCGCGGGCGACCTTGAGCAGGTGCACGGCCTCGCCGGGAGTACCGCTCAGTTCGTGGGCGGCCGCGTTTCCCGCTTTCCGCAGCACATGGAACAGGTCCGCCACCTCGCGGGAGAGAAGCCCCTGCAGCGCCAGCTCGCGAATGAGCTCCGCCTGGTTGGGCGGGGCTCCACGCTTCCCAATACCTAGTCTGCCAGCGGCTTGCTGAAGCATCACCTCCCCAAATTGCCGCAGCTTGATGATCGCAGTGTTGGGATCATGATCCGCGTACACCTCCGCCAATCCCCCCAAACGCACCAGAAGGGGATCGTAATCGGCAAGGAAACCGAAATTGAGCGAGGGCGGCGGCTGAATAGGCACTTACGATCGCTGGAGCAGACGCCAGTGGAGAGGGAAACGCAGCCTCAAAGCTGTCGTAAACGGCGCGGGCCCGTCGAGTCAGGGACAGTACGCAGATTCTACAGCGGAACCGCCATCCCGCAATACCGGGCGCACCGGCGGCACCGGCGTTCTTCAACGGTCACAAGGGTTTGCGTATGTACGAAGCCTGCGATGTGATGGCGCCCACCTCGCGCCACGGTAGGTCCATAGGAGTATTTCGTTGGCTAACATCGGACCAAACTTCCCCATTCCACGATGTAGGCTCGGGAGAACGACGGACGGGCGGCTCCCCCATCGGAGGAGCCGCCCGTCACCAAATATGCTTTCCGCACATTGGACGATCAGGCCGGAGCAGGCAC
>DASYJZ010000509.1:0-4688 GCA_035995965.1 Longimicrobium sp.
CACCACTCCACCTGCCGCTCGATGCGGGGGCTCGCCAGCCACCCGCGCTGCCAGTCGGCGAAGTCGGCGTACTGCACCGCCAGCGGCTGCAGCGGGCTCGGCTCGCCGCGCCGGAAGGCCGCGTACAGCGCCGACAGCTCGCGGTAGAGCACCGCCAGGCTCCACCCGTCCGCGACCGCGTGGTGGACGACGATCAGCAGCACGTGCTCGCCGTCGCCCAGCCGCGCCAGCCGCGCGCGGAAGAGCGGCCCCGCCCCCAGGTCGAACGCCCGCGCCGCCTCGGCGGAGGTGTACGCGGCGAGGGCATCCTCCCGCTCCTCGGCGTCGCCGGCGGAGAGGTCGACGGTGTCGAAGTCGAGCTCCGCCTCGGATGCGACGACCTGCACCGGCTGGCCGTCGCTGCTGGCGAAGGTGGTGCGCAGCGCGTCGTGGCGGCGGACGATCTCGGCGAGGGCGCGGCGGAGCGCGTCGGCGTCGAGCGGGCCGCGCAGCCGCAGCGCGGCGGGGATTGCGTAGGCGGGGCCGCCGGGCTCCATCTGGTCCAGCACCCAGAGCCGCTCCTGCGCGGACGAGAGCGGCGCGGGACCCTCCGTCTCGCGCGGGACGATCGGCGCGTCCTCGGGCGTCGCGGCGTCGCGGCCGAGGAGGTAATCCACCATCTCCACCCGCCGCGCGGCCTCCGTCTTCCCCCGCACCTCGCCAGCGGCGTCGGCCAGGAAGCCGCGGATCTGCGCGTCGTTCATCCGCCGGACGAGCCGGGCCGCCTGGGCCGTGCGCTCCGCCCGCGCCGCGGTCTCGGCGTCGGCGCGCACCCGCGCGGCGAGCCCGGCCACCGTCGGCGCCTCGAAGAGCGCGCGCAGCGGCAGCTCCACCCGCAGCGCCTGGCGGATGCGCGTGGCGAGCTGCATGGCCTGCAGCGAGTGTCCGCCCGCCTCGAAGAAGGAGACGTGCACGCCCGGCGCGGCGCCCAGCACGTCCGCCCACAGCTCCGCCAGCAGCGCCTCCACCACGTCGCGCGGCGCCACCGCCTCGCCTTCGGTGGATGGAGCTTCCGGCGCGGGGAGGGCCTGTCGATCGACCTTGCCGTTGCGGTTCAGCGGCAGCGCGTCCAGGACGACGATGGCGGAGGGGAGCATGTACTCCGGCAGACGCACCGCGAGCGCCTGGCGCAGCGCGGCCGCATCGACCGACTCGCCCTCGCGCGCCACGACGTAGGCGACGAGCCGCCGCTCGCCGGGCACGTCCTCGCGGACGACGGCGGCGGCGTCGGCCACGCGTGCGTCGTCGCGCAGCACGGACCCGATCTCCCCCAGCTCCACGCGGAAGCCGCGCACCTTCACCTGGCCGTCCAGGCGGCCCAGGAACTCGATCGTGCCGCCCTCGTTCCAGCGCACGCGGTCCCCGGTGCGGTACATCCGTGCGTCGGGGCCGGGTGCGAACGGGTCGGGGACGAACTTCTCCGCCGTCAGCTCCGGCCGGCGCAGGTACCCCACCGCCACTCGTCCCCCGCCGATGCACAGCTCTCCCGCCACGCCTGCCGGCACCGGCGCGCCGCGCTCGTCCAGCACGCGGCAGGTGGTCGCGGCGATGGGCCGGCCGATGGGGATGCCGCGCGCGTCCGCCGCCACCGCGTCGATCACGTGCGTCGCGGCGAAGACGGTGCACTCCGTCGGCCCGTAGCCGTTCAGCAGGCGCCGCGGCGGGCCGCCCTCCAGGCAGGCGCGCATCGCCGCCGGGTCCAGCGCCTCGCCGCCGGCCAGCACGGTGCCGACGGTGGCGAACGCGTCCGGCGTCTCGCGCACGTGGCGGTTGAAGAGCTGGGCGGTGATGAACAGGTCGGTGATGCGCCGCTTCCGCAGCGCCGCCGGATAGTCCGCCGAGAGCAGCAGGTCGCGCTCGATGCCGACCACCGTGCCGCCGTTCAGCAGTGCGCCCCAGATCTCCCACACCGACGCGTCGAAGGAGAGGTTCGCCTGCTGCGCCGTCCGCGTCCCCGGCCCGAACTCCGCGTGGTCCGTGCCGACGACGGTGCGCACGATCGCGCGGTGCGGCACGCGGACGCCCTTCGGCCGCCCCGTCGACCCCGAGGTGTAGATGACGTAGGCGATGGACTCCGGCCCGGACGCGTCCACCGGCGACGGGTCCTCCGCGTCGATCGCCGCCGTGTCGCGCTCCAGGTCGAGCACGGGGGTGGGGGATGCGATGCCGTCGAGCGCGCCGCCGCGCGTCACCAGCGCCCGCGCCTCCGTGTCCGCGAGCATGAAGGCCAGGCGTTCCGCCGGGTACTCCGGGTCGAGCGGCACCGCGGCGGCGCCGGCGCGCAGGATCCCCGCGAGCGCCGCCACCATCGCGCACGTCTGCCCCGCCGCCAGGCCCACGTGGTCGCCCGGCCGCACGCCCAGCGCCGCCAGCCTCCGCGCGACGCGGTTCGCCCGCGCGTCCAGCTCGCGGTACGTCATCGCCCCGTCCGCGAACTCCGCCGCGACGGCATCCGGCCGCGCCGCGACCTGTACGGCCAGGAGCTCGGGGATGGACTTCGCCTCGGCCAATCCCTCCGCGCCCGTCCCCCAGCGCAGCAGCGTCTCGCGCTCGCCGGCGGTGAGGATCTCGATCTCCCCCAGCCGCGTCTCGGCCGGTGCCGCGGCGAAGGCGGCGAGAACGGTCGCGAGGTGCCCCAGCACCCGCCCCGCCGCCCCGTCGGGGATGCGGCCGCGCTCGTGGTAGCAGCGCAGCACCGCCTCGTCGCCGGGGTGGACGACCAGCGTCAGCGGGTAGCCCGTGCGCGAGATCCCGCTGAGCCGGCCGACGCTCAGCCCGCCCGTCTCCGCGCCCGCGCCTTCGACGCGGGGGAAGCTCTCGAAGGCCAGCACGCTCTCGTACAGCGGCCGGCCGCGCGGCACCTCCGTCCATCCCTGCACGTCCACCAGCGCGGCGTGCTCGTGCTCCCGCGCCGCCGCCTGCCGGGCCTGCAGCGCCGTGAGCCACGCCCCCAGCTCCGCCTGCGGCGACACCATCGCGCGCACCGGGAGGGTGTTCACGAACAGCCCCACCATCTCCCCCGCGCCGGCGAGCGACTCCGGCCGACCGGCCGTGGTCGCGCCGAACAGCACGTCGTCCACGCCGGCGTAGCGGGAGAGCACGAGCGCCCACGCGCCCTGGAACAGCGTGTTCTGCGTCACCCGCAGCGCCCGCGCGCGCTCCCGCAGCCCGGTGGACACCTCCGGGGACAGGCGCAGCGTGTTCACGCCCTGTCCGTCCGCCGATCCCGGCGCGGCGCTGTCGATCCCGAGCGGCGTCGGCTCGCGCACGCCCTCCAGCGCGGCGCGCCAGAACGCCTCGTCCGCCGCCGCGTCGCGGGCGCGCAGCCAGGCCACGTAGTCGCGGTACGGCCGCGGGGCGGGGGGATCGTACGCGGTGTCCGCGCGCGCCGCGGCGTAGCGGGCGAGCACCTCGCGCAGCACCTGCGTGTGCGACCAGCCGTCCAGCACCAGGTGGTGCAGCGTCCAGAGCAGCGTGTGCTCCTCCTCCGCCAGCCGCGCCAGCGTGAGCCGGACCAGCGGCGGCGCGGCCAGGTCGAAGCCGCGCGCCCGGTCCTCCGCCAGCAGCGCCTCGCGGCGTTCGTCCACCTCGTCCGCCGGCAGCCCGCGCCAGTCCAGCGCCGCCCAGGGGAGCTCCGCGCGGGGGTGGACGACCTGCATCGGCCGGCTCATCCCCTCGCTCACGAAGCCGGTGCGCAGCGCCGGGTGCCGCGCCACCGCCCAGCGCCACGCCGCCTCGAAGGCGGCGGGGTCGAGCGGGCCCGCGAGCGGCGTCCACACCTGCACCAGGTAGAGGCCGGCCGCGGGGTCGAGCTGGGCGTGGAAGAGCATCCCCTGCTGCACCGGGGTCAGCTCGTACGCGTCCGCGAAGCGCCGCTCGCTCATGCCGGCTCCCCCTCCACGCCGAGGGCATACAGCAGCTCGTCCAGGTCGCCGTCGTCGAGCTCCGCCTCCGCCGCGGCGGACTCCGGTGCCCACGCCGGCTCGCGCCCGCGCACCTCCGCCGCCATCGCCGCCACCGTCTGCAGATGGAAGACGTCGCGCGTGGTGAGCGGCACCCCGGCGTCGCGGGCGCGGGAGACCACCTTCAGGCAGAGGATGGAGTCGCCGCCGAGCTCGAAGAAGTTGTCGTGGATGCCGACCACGCGGAGCGCCAGCACCGAGCGCAGCACCTCCGCCAGCGCCCGCTCCGTCTCGTCGCGCGGCTCGCGCTCGGCCTCGGGGACGGCGGCGCGCACCGCCGCGGGCGCGGGGAGGGCGCGGTCGTCCACCTTGCCGTTCGGCGTCAGCGGCAGCGCGTCCAGCACCACCACGGCCGCCGGCACCATGTACTCCGGCAGACGCTCGCGGAGGTGCGTGCGGAGCGCGGCGGAAGCGTCCGGCTCCGCCGCGCGGAGGACGGCGTAGGCCACCAGGCGCTTCGCCTCGCCGCCCTCCGCGCGCGCCACCACCCGCGCGTCGGCGACGGAGGGATGGGCCCGCAGCGCCGCCTCGACCTCGCCCGGCTCGACGCGGAAGCCGCGGATCTTCACCTGCCGGTCGAGCCGGCCCATGAACTCGATGGTGCCGTCTCCGCGCCACCGCACGCGGTCGCCGGTGCGGTAGAGCCGCGCGTCGGCGTCGGTGCTGAACGGATCCGCGACGAATCGT
>DASYJZ010000510.1:0-1684 GCA_035995965.1 Longimicrobium sp.
ACGTGCAAGACGATGATGGAACCCGTGATCCGCGCGGCGGTCGAGCGCGGGGCCAGCGACATCCACGTGAAGGGCGGCGACTTCGTGCGCGCGCGCATCGCGGGGAAGCTGACGCCGCTCACCCGGCAGAGGCTCACCCCGGAGCAGTCGCGCGCCTTCGCGCTCGCGGTGCTCCCGAGCGAGCGCGTCCGCGAGCAGATCGACACGCTGCAGGACTACGACTGCTCCTGGGGGATCGACGGGCTTACGCGCTTCAGGGTGAACGTGATGAAGCAGCGCGGGAGCTTCAACGTGATCCTGCGCGTGATCCCCTACGACGTGCCCACGCTGGAGGTGCTGGGGCTGCCGGAGGTGGTGCGGCAGATCTCGGAGGCGGAGCGGGGGCTGGTGCTGGTGACCGGGGTGACGGGCTCGGGAAAGAGCTCCACCATGGCCGGGATGATCCAGCACATGAACCATCACTCGCACCGCCACATCGTCACCCTCGAGGACCCGATCGAGTTCCTCCACCGCGACAACCTCTGCTCCGTGTCGCAGCGCGAGATCGGCTCGGACACGGAGAGCTTCCACCGCGGCCTGCGGGCGGCGCTGCGGCAGGACCCCGACGTGATCCAGATCGGCGAGCTGCGCGACCCCGAGACCATCGATACCGCGCTGAAGGCGGCCGAGACCGGGCACCTGGTGATCTCCACGCTGCACACCAAGGAGGCCACCAGCACCGTCGCCCGCCTGATCTCCGCCTTCCCGCCCGAGGAGCAGCAGACGGTGCGCTACCGCCTGGCCGAGGCGCTGTACGCGGTCATCTCGCAGCGCCTGCTGCCGCGGGCGGATCGCAAGGGGCGCGCGGTGGCGGTGGAGGTGCTGATCAACACTGCCGCGATCGCCGACTGCATCCGCGACGAGTCGCGCACCTCCGAGATCCGCGACTACATCGCCGGCGGCGGCGACACCTACGGGATGCAGACCTTCGACCAGCACCTCGCCCGGCTGGTGCAGCAGGGCGTCGTCGACTTCAACGTCGCGCGTGCTGCCGCCACCAACCCGTCGGACTTCGAGCTGCAGGCGCGCCTCAGCGAAGGCGGCATGCCACCCGCCCCCATTTCGTCGGGGCTGATGGACGGGCTGATGCCCGGCGGCTTCGGCGAGGGCGGCTGACGATGGCCCGGCGCACTCCGTCTCCACTCGCGGAGCCGCTCGTGCGCTGGGCTGGCGTTCCCTGGGCGGCGGGTGGCGGGTGGCTCGCGGGGGTGATCCCGCCGGTGGTGGCGGGAGCGGTCTTTCGCGCGCTCTTCTCCGCGCCGGCGCTCGAAAGGCTGATAGCGATGGAGTACCGTCTGGCGGTGATCGGCGCCGCGGCCGCGGTGGGCTTCGTGGTATGCGGCGCCGTGATGGCGCCGTCGCACCGGCGCGCGGCGGCGCTCGTGCTTTTCGGGGTGGGCGCATGCGCGGCGTGGCTGCTGCTCGCCGGATGGAGCCCGAACCTGGGAGACGACGCCCACATCTCCGAGCCATCCATCGTTCCGCTCGTGGCGACCCTGCTCGGCGGCGTGGCGGCGTTGCTGCTGGTCTGGCTCCGCCGTCTCCCCTTCGCCCTGCCGCCGCGGATGGAGCGCCCGGCTGGGCCGCGGCGCTTTGGACGGCGCGGCGGGGTGAAGCGGAGAGGTGCGCTCACCGTCATCTTGCT
>DASYJZ010000511.1:0-3016 GCA_035995965.1 Longimicrobium sp.
TGGAGCGGATCGGCGTCGCCAACCAGACCACCATGCTCTCGGGCGACTCGCTGGAGATCGCCGCCGAGGTGGGGAAGGCGCTGGAGCGACGCTGGGCCGCGGAGCCGGGGTACGACCCGGCGCAGCGCTTCCGCTCGTTCGACACCATCTGCTCCGCCACGCAGGAGCGGCAGGACGCCGTGGTGAAGCTGGTCGCCGACGCCGAGCGGAAGCCCGACGTGATGCTGGTGATCGGCGGCTACAACTCCTCGAACACCAACCACCTGGCGGTGATCTGCGCCCGCCACGCGGTGACCTACCACATCGCCGACGCGGGGTGCATCGACCCCGAGCGCCACACCATCCGCTTCAAGCCCGCTGGCGCACCCGCGGGCGCGGCGGAGGTCGAGGCCGAGGACTGGCTCCCCGCCGGCCCGCTGGTGGTGGGACTCACCGCCGGCGCGTCGACGCCGAACAACAAGATCGGCGAAACGGTGGAGCTGCTGCTGCGCACCCGCGGCATCGCTCTCGAGGAGCCCGCCGCGGCCGCCTGAAAGAACGGTCTCGTGTGGAATCCCGGACGACGGTGAGCGACGCGGAGCCGCGGAGGGGCCATGTCTCCTCCGCGGCTCCGCGTCTCTGCGTGAGCAAGCCGTTGCCGCAGCCGTCAGGCGGCGCCGGCCGGGTCCGCCGGGATCTGCGCCTGTGCCTGCGTGGCGCGGCCCACCAGCTCGGGGAAGACGCGCTTGAAGAGGGCGAAGATCTCGGGGTCGAACGAGCCCACGTCCTCCTCCATGATGGCGAGCGCCTCCTGGGGCGTGAGCCGGCGGCGGTAGCTCCGCGCGGTGGTCAGCGCGTCGAACACGTCGGCGATGCGGAGGATGCGTGCCGAGAGGGGGATGCGGTCTTCGCTCAGGCCGTCGGGGTATCCGCGCCCGTCCCATCGCTCGTGGTGCGAGCGCACCATCGGGCGGATGTCCCAAGGGAACTCGACCGGGGCGAGCATCTCGTCGCCGATCACCGGGTGGCGCTCCATGGCCGCGCGCTCCTCGTCGGTCAGGCGCCCCGGCTTGTTCAGGATCTCCTCCGCCACCTCCGTCTTTCCCAGGTCGTGCAGGAAGGCGCCCATGCGGAACCACACCATCTCGCGCTCGCCGATCCCCGCCTCGCCGGCCAGGCGGCAGGCGTACTCGGCCACCCGCTCGCAGTGGCCGCTGGTGTAGCGGTCCTTGGCCTCGATCGACTCGCCCCAGAAGCGCACCAGCGACAGGAAGTCCGTCTCCAGCTTGGTGATGCGCTGGGCGATGTCGTCCTGGTCGTGCCGCGCCTGCAGGGTCACGAACAGCGCGCGCGAGCGGTTCAGCGCTTCCAGCGCCTCGCGGTTGTGCCCTTGAGCGCGAAGCACGAGTGAAAGCTCGCGCAGCGTCTCGGCCGTGAGGAGCGGGTTGCTGCGCTCGGCGATGGCGATCGCCTGTTCGAGGTGGTTGCGCGAGAGCGCCAGCTTCCCGGTCTCGCGGTAGATCACGCCGTAGAACTTCAGCGCCTCCGCCTTCCGCTCCGCGTCTCCCAGCCGGCTGAAGATCTCGAACCCCGCGTCGCAGCTCTCCCGCGCCCGGTCGGGAAGGCCGCGGGCCAGGAACAGCTCGGCGCGGTTGATGTGCACCAGCCCGGCATGCACCACATCGCCCGTCCGCTCGCAGATGGCGAGGGCGCGCTCGAAGAACCCGTCGGCCGAGTCCAGCGCCCCCATGTCCACGTGCAGCATCCCCAGGTTGTTCAGCGCGGCCACGCGGCCACGGTCGCTCCCGGCGCGGTCCAGGTGGCCCAGCCCCGCCTGGTAGCGCTCAAACGCCTCGTCCAGGTTGCCGCGGATGTTGGCCAGGATTCCCAGGTTCTGTTCGGCTTCGCCCTGCAGGACGTCGGCGCGCGCCAAGGCCCCTTCGCGCCGCGCGCTCAGGAACATCTGCTCCGCCTCCTCCAGCTCGCCCGCAGCCTGCGCGATGAGCCCGAATCCGTTCAGCGCGCGTCCCACCATCCGCGGGTCGTCGTGCAGCCGGCCGACCTCAAGCGCCAGTTCGAACAGCTCCAGGGCCAGCGCGTGCTCGCCCCCCTGGCGGCGGCAGTGGCCCTCGTGGATCAGCACCTCGCGTAGCCCCGCCGCATCGCGACCCCGCAGGCTCTCGCGGTACGCCTGTTCGTAGGTGAGCACCGCCTCCGCCCAGAGGCCGCTGCGCTCCTGGGCGGCTCCCTTCTGGAGCAGGGTGTTCAGCGCGGGAGTCACTTCGATTCGAGGAGACGGGCGGACATAGCATGAGTCGGGGCCTCCCTGGAGGAGGCCCCGGTTTCGTGGGCAGGGTCGCGAAGCCGGTCAGCTTCCGGCGCCGATGTAGCCGGAGAAGTGCTGCAGCCTGGCCTGGAGCTTTCCCGCCACGGCTTCGGTGGGGAGGACATCGAGAACGGCGTCGCCCGAGCCTACGTAGAGGATGTTCACGGCGCCGAAGCGGGACAGGTCCGCTCCGCCCGTGTTGAGGGTCAGCACCGGCTCGCGACCCGCCGGAAAGCGCAGCCCGTGCGGCTCCAACTCCACCCCGGCGTAGCGCGCATTGGCGGTGATCGAGATGGTGGTCGGCGTCGCCAGGGCGCCGGCGGGGAACTCGATGCGGTGGCCCGCAGAGGTCACCAGCACTCCGCCCTCCGGCCCGATCACGGCCGACGAGGACTCGCCCGACCTGGCGAACAGCGCACCGTGGGGCGCCGCGATGAACTGGTACTTCGCTGCGGCGGCCGGGGCTACCGCCGACGGGGACTCGGTGCACCCGCCGATCCCGATGAGGATCCCGGCGAGCGCCAGCGCCGACGTACGAAGAGAACGGTTCGGCATCGGATGACTCCGTGAAAGGGGGTGGTATCGAGAAAGCGGGGGTACGCTTCAGGACATGTTCTACGTGGATTGCACCACAGTGTACACCCCCGCACCACCCCTGTCAACCTTCCCCACCGGGGCGGAACAAATGTTCCGCTCTCATGGAGCCACACA
>DASYJZ010000512.1:0-11949 GCA_035995965.1 Longimicrobium sp.
CGCCGCCCGCCCCGGGTTGCCGTTGCGGTCGTACACCAGCGCGGCGGAGAGATGGTCGTCCGGCGCGAGTCCGCGCAGCGCGAGCAGGGTGCGCGCGGCCTCCAGGGCAGCGGCGCTCGCGGGCGCGTCCGCCATCGCCTGGCGCAGCTCGCCGCGCGCCGACGCGGTGTCGCCGATGGCCAGCCCCGCCTGTGCCGCGAGCGTCGCCAGGGCGGCGCGGTCCGCCGGGTCCGCCGCGTGGTCGCGGAAGGCGAGGGCGAGCGCACGAGCCCCGCGCGGGTCGTTCGCCGCGCGCGCGGCCGCGACGCGGGCACGCTGGGCGCGGAGCGGCGCCTCGGCCCCGCCGCCGTCCACGAGCGAGCGGATGCGGGCGGTGTCGCCGCGCGTCACCAGCGCCTCGGCGGCGAGGACGCCAGCCCACCCCTGTGCGGCCGGGGCGTGCGCGCGCAGCCGCTCCAGCGCGGCGACGCCCTGGTCCACGCGCCCGGCGCGGAGCAGCACCAGCCCGTAGCGCAGCTCGGCGACGGCCCGCCCGCCGCCGGTGGTGTCGCGCGAGGCGGCGAGGTAGCGCGCGTAGGCGTCGGCCGCGCCAGTGCCGTCGCCCGCCTCCTCGCGCGCCCGGGCTAGGAGGAACCAGCCGTCGCCCTGCTCCACGCGGTCCAGCCACGGCTTCGCCTCGAGCAGGCCGCGCACATTGCTCCATCCCCCCCACCCCGCCTCGGCGCGAGCCGCGAGCAGCACCAGCCCGGGCTCGGAGGCCGCGTTCACGCGCTCCCGCAGCAGCCGCGCGGCCGCCCAGTGCCGCCCCTGCCGCAGCAGCTCGGCCACGTCCGGCGGCACGGGCACGTTGTCGACGCGCACGGGGACCGG
The DNA here is from genome assembly GCA_035995965.1 of Longimicrobium sp. GTDB lineage: Bacteria > Gemmatimonadota > Gemmatimonadetes > Longimicrobiales > Longimicrobiaceae > Longimicrobium. The sequence goes on from DASYJZ010000512.1 coordinate 871, forward strand.
CACCGGGCGCGGCGCGAGGACGGGCGGAGGCTTCGGCGTCTCGGGCTCGGCGAACCGCGCCAGCCCCCAGAGCAGCAGCGGGGCGGCGAGGAGCGGGAGATACGGCAGGATACGGCGGCGATCCATTCGGGTCGGTCGGGAATGCACGATGTGGCGACGGTGATCGAACGCTGGACCTGCGAGGAGCATGCCCCCTCAACCACAGGTCTCACGCGGAGCCGCGGAGACGCAGAGGAGCGGCCGCGACTCCTCTGCGTCTCTGCGGCTCTGCGTGAGACGATCTGTCAGCCGACTCGACCGATGAAGGACTTGAGGTACGCGGTCTCCGGGATCGCGGGGTGCACGGGGTGGTCGGGGCCCTGGTGGCCCTGCTCCAGGATCTGCAGCGAGCGGCCCTGGCGGCGCGCGGCGCGGAGCATGGCGTCCTGCAGCGCCTCGCGCGGGAAGTGGTAGGAGCAGCTCGCCGCCACCAGGATCCCGTCCTGCCGCAGCACGTCCATCGCGAGCTGGTTCACCCGCCGGTACGCCTCTTCCCCCGCCTTCTGGTCCTTCTTCCGCTTGATGAAGGCGGGCGGGTCGAGCACCACCACGTCGAAGCGCTCCCCATCGGCCGCCAGCACGCGCAGCACGTCGAACGCGTCGCCGCGGCGGGTGGAGACGGCTTGCTCGACGCCGTTCAGCGCGGCGTTGCGCGCGGCGTGCTCCAGCGCCTCGGCCGACGCGTCGACGCACACCACCTCCGACGCACCCGCGGCGGCGGCCTGCACCCCCCATCCCCCGACGTAGCTGAACACGTCCAGCACCCGCCGGCCGCGGACGTAGGCCATCAGCCGCGCGCGGTTCATCCGGTGGTCGTAGAACCACCCGGTCTTCTGCCCCGCCATCGGCGCCTCGAAGCGCACGCCGTTCTCCTCCAGCGGCACCACGTCCGGCACTTCGCCGTGCGCCGTCTCCACGTAGCTTTCCAGCCCCTCCAGCGCGCGGCCGGAGGAGTCGTTGCGCAGCAGGATGCCGGCGGGGCGCAGCTCCTCGCGCAGCACCTCCACGATCTCGTCCTTCACCCGCTCCATCCCCGCCGTGGTGACCTGCGCCACCAGCACGTCGCCGAAGCGGTCGACGACGAGTCCGGGGAGGCCGTCGCTCTCGCCGTAGACCAGGCGGTAGAAGGGGCGGTCGAAGACCCGCTCGCGCAACGCCAGCGCGCGCGTGAGCCGGCGCCGCAGGAGCGCCGCGTCGAGCCGCGCGTTGCGGTCGCGGCTCACCAGCCGGGCGGCGATCAGCGAGCGCGGGTTCACGTAGCCCACGCCCAGCGGGGCGCCGCGGGCATCCTGGACCTCCACGGCGTCGCCGGGGTGAAAGGCGGTGAGGGGCGTGTGCTGCACGTCCACCTCGTTGCTGAACACCCACAGGTGGCCGGCACGCAGCCTGCGGTCTTCGTCTTTTCTCAGGCGCAGCGGTGGAAGGCTCATCCGGCGGCTCCGGTTCGGTTCGGGGGGCGTCCGGCGGCGCAGCCGGCGCGGGGCGCACAAGATACCACCCCGGCGCCGCCGCCACACCACGCCGCGGGTGGCCACCCGCGGGCGACTCTCACCCGGGCATCCTCCATGGCGCAGGAGACCGTCGCCGCCGCCCCGCCTCCCGCCCCCGCCGGGAGCGACGAGGATGTCGGGCCGCGCGAGCTCGACGCGCTGCGGCGCATGGCGGTGGCCGCGGCCGACACGGTGAACGGCGACGAGATCTTCGCCCTCGTCTGCGCCGCGGCCGGCGAGCTGCTGGGCGCCGACTTCGCCATGGCGGCGGTGCCGCTCTTCGACGGCACGCGCGAGTGGTGCGCCGGCCAGGAGCCGCCGCGCGAGGCCGGCGCGCGCCTGCTCGACCTGCTCGACCGCGCCCGTGCCACCGGCGCCGTGGTGGTTGCGGGAGAGCTGAGCGCCGACATGCTGGGGCTGGCCGACGCGCAGGTGGTGCCGCCGCCGTACGGCGCGGCCACGGCGGTCGCGGCGCCGCTCGCGGGCGAGGGCGCGGCGGGCGGGGCGCTGCTGGTGGGGTGGCACGGCGCGCGGGCGGTGGACGCGCGTGCCGTGCGGCTGGCCGAGACGCTGGCCGAGCAGGCGGCGGCCGCCTTCCGCAACGCCACGCGCTACGACGTGCTGCGCCAGGCGGCGGTGCGCCGCGAGCGCTTCTTCAGCGCCATGAGCCACGACCTGCGGACGCCGATCACCGCCATCATGGGGTACAGCGAGCTGCTGCAGGACGGGATCATGGGCGACCTGGAGCCGCACCAGCAGGAGATGGTGGAGCGCATCTGCCAGGTCTCCGGCCACCTGGCGCAACTGGTGAACGACGTGCTCGACATCGCCAAGCTCGACGCCGGGCGGATGGAGTTCCACCGCGAGCCGGTGACGCTGGGCGAGCTGGTGGACGAGGCGGTGGTGGCGGTGGAGCCGCAGGCGCGCAGCAAGGGGCTGGCGCTGCGGCTCGACATCGACGGCGACCGCGAGGCGGTGCTGGAGGTGGACATGGGCCGCGTACGGCAGATCCTGGTGAACCTGCTCTCGAACGCGGTGAAGTTCACTGAGACGGGCGGGGTGACGCTGAGCGTGGAGGTGGAGGACGGGCGGGGATGGATGCGGGTAGCCGACACCGGCCCCGGCCTCCCCGACGGGGCGGAGGAGGCGGTGTTCGAGGAGTTCATGCAGATCGCCGCCGGCACCCGTGCCAAGCGCGAGCCGGGGAGCGGCTTGGGCCTCGCCATCGCGCGCCGCCTGGCCCGCGCCATGGGGGGCGAGCTCACCGCCGCCAACGGCGAGCAGGGCGGCGCGGTGTTCACCCTGCACCTGCCGTGATCTGCCGCCTACGCTGTAGCTCAGACACAGCTTTGGCTCTCACAGAGGTCACAGGGGTCACGGGGGAAACTGCCGCAGCCCCTCCGTGACCCCTGTGAGAGCCATTCCTTTTGCCGTGCCGGTGCCTCAGTCCGCGGCGGCAGCCTCGGCCAGCTCGGGGGGCGGCGCGTTCAGGTCCTCCTCGCGGACCCGCGAGGTGCCGCTGCGCTCGTCGTACTCCACCCGCAGCACCTGGTCCAGGCTCTCGCGGATCCCCTCGATGTGGGTGATCAGGATCACCTGCTCGAAGCGGTCTTCCAGGTTGTGGAGGAGCTGCACCACGTTGTCGCGCCGCGCCACGTCCAGCGAGCCGAACACCTCGTCGAGGATGAGCAGCGAGAGCGGGTGCCCCGCCCGCTCGGCGATCATCTGCGAGAGGGAAAGCCGCAGCACCAGGTTGGCCACGTCTTCCTCGCCGCCGCTGATCACCGGCTTCTCCTCGCCCTCGTCCAGCACGATCAGGTTGTAGGCCTCGTCGATCTCCATCGAGGTGTAGCGCCCGTCGGTGAGCTGGGCCAGGAACATCGACGCGATCTCGGAGAGCTCCGGGCGCACGTGGTCGTTCAGCTCTCGCCGCAGCTCCGTGTACGCGTCGTCGAGCTCCTCCAGGTGGTCGAGCTCGCGCTTCTGCCGCTCCAGCTCCTTGGCGCGCTCGTGGTACTGCGCCTCGGCGCGCTGCGCGCTCTGCAGCGCCTGCTCGGCGGTGCGCACCGCGCCCTTCTGCTCCGTCTCCAGCAGCTCGGCGGCCCGGTGGCGCGCGGTGCCCGCGTCGAACTCCGCCTTCACGGCCGCGAACTCCTCCTCCGAGAACCCGAGCCTGGCGCGCGCGGCGGACGACTTCCGGTGCGCCTCGGCCGCGGCGGCCTCGCGCCCCTTCCCCGCGGCCAGCTCGCCCTCCCACTCCGCCCGCCGGCCCACGGTCTCCTCCAGCCGCGTCGCCTGCTTCTCCACCTCGCGCAGGTGGCGGAGGGCGGCATCGGCCTCGCGGTGCAGCTCGCGGTCGTACCCCACCGGCAGCGCCGCCAGCTCGACCGCGAGGTCGTCGCGGCGGCGGTCGCGCGCGGCGGCGTCCTCGCGCAGCCGGCCCAGCTCCTGGACGGCGACCTGGCAGCGGGCGTGCTTGCGGGCGCGGTCGTCGAGCTGCGAGGCGATCTCCTTCTCCCGCAGCTCCAGCACGGCGACGTCTTCCGGCTTCTCCTCCAGCTGCTCGAAGCGGCTCTTCCACCAGACGCCGTCCTGCTTCGCCTCCTGGAACTTGTCCTCCATCTGCTCCAGCAGCGCCGCGTAGCCGGCACCCACCGGGCGGCCGCAGGTGGGGCACTTCCCCTCGGGGCCGAGCTTGCGGATCTGCCGCACCTGCTCCTGCAGCTCCTTCGCCAGCTCGCGGATGTTCTGCAGCTTGGTCTCGGCGTCCTGCCGGTCCCGCAGCCAGGTGTTCTTCTTCTCCTCCAGGTCGCCGGCGACCTCGGCGCGGTCGCCCACCAGCCGGTCGATCTCCTCCGCGAACTTCTTCTCCAGCTCCGGCGCGCTCTCGCGCTTCTCCATCTCCGCGCGGCCGCGCGCCAGCTCCGCGTCGAGCTCGGCGAGCTGGCGGGCGAGCCCCTTGCGCCGCTCGTCGGCCTGCGCCATCTCCGCGAGCTTCTCGCACTGCTCGCCCAGCGCGGGGAGGAGCTCCAGCTTCTGGCGCAGCGGCTCCAGCTCGGCCTCGGCCTTCGCCACCGCCTCCAGCCCGGCCACGGCGCGCTCCACGTCGCGCCGGGCGCCCTCGCGGTCGTGCTCGGCGGTCGACAAGGCGTGGGTGAGCTCCCGGTGCCGCTCCCGCGCCGCCTGCGCCGTCTCCCAGCGGGGGAGGAAGGCGCGCAGCTCGGCCGCCGCCTGCGCCGTCTCGGTCTGCGCGGCGGAGTAGGCGTTCAGCGCGTCGGACATGCGCTTCTGCGACTCGATCCGCGCCTCCACCAGCTCGCCCAGGTCGCCCAGGGAGCTCTGCAGCCCGCGGATCTCGGCGCGCAGCTCCTTCTTGCGGTCGCGGGCCAGGTCCTGCGCGCGCCGCAGCCGCTCGTAGCCCAGCACCTGGCTGAGGAAGCGGCCGCGCTCGGTGGGGCCCATCGAGGCCAGGAACTGCAGCTCCTTCTGGCCGGTGAAGTAGGTGTTGAAGAACTCCTCGCGGCTCATCCCCAGCCGCTGCTGCAGGTAGACGCTCGCCTGCCCCAGCGTCGCGGCGACGGGGACGGGGCCGCCGTCCAGGAACACCTCGGCCTGGTTCAGCGTGCGCAGCACCCGGTACTCGTGCGCGCCCAGCCCGAACACCAGCTCCACCTCCACCCGCGATCGCGCCGGCGCGCGGCTGAAGCGGATGGTGTCGTTGGTCCCCCGCGCCGCCTGCGCGCCGTAGATGGCCCAGGCGATCGCCTCCAGCAGCGTGGACTTGCCGGCGCCGTTGGGGCCGATGATGCCGGTGAGGCCCGGGCGGAAGGCGATGAAGGTGTCCGCGTGCTGGCGGAAGTTCTTCATCCGGAGCGAGACCAGCCTCATCTCAGGCCGCCTCCCCCGCGCGGTCGACGTACTCGGCGCCCAGCTTCACCAGCTCCGGCCCGTCGATCTGGTCGCGGGTGGGCTCCCAGCGCCCCAGGAAGCTCTCCACCTGCTCCTTGAGCGTGAGCCGCCGCGTGGGCGCGCCGGCGGCCACGCGCCGGCGGATCTGCGGCGGGCGCGGGTCCAGGTGGAAGTGCAGCGCCTCGGCCTTCCACTCGCGCACGCGGCGGTGGTTGAGCTCGCGCACCAGCGCGCGCGGCACGTCGCTCACCACCTGGCGCACGATCTTCCCGTCGATCCCCCCCTCCAGCGACTCCACGGCGGTGCGGATGCGCTCGTCCACCTCCGCGGCGGAGAGTCCCTTCGCCTCGATCCAGGGGAGGTCGACGAGGGGTCGCGTCTCCACCTCCTGGAACTCCGCCCGGCCGGTGTCGGTGTCGAAGAGCAGGAAGCCCTTGGGCGTCTTCTCCTGCCAGATGAAGGCCGAGGTGCGCTCGGTTGCCCCGGCGTACCACGCGTTCGGCGCCAGCGCGGCGGGCATGTGGTGGTGCCCGAGCGCCACGTACGTCCACGCCTTGGGGCGGATGGCGCTCTCGGGCACCTGCGCCCCGCCGAACTCGCTGCGGTAGCGCGGCTCGCCCTCCTTGTCCAGCACCTCCGCGTGGACGAGGAGGAAGTTGTGCTTCGCCCTGGGGTCCGGCTCGATCGTGGTGCGGTGGTCGGCGGAGAGGGAGACGTGCGGCATGCAGAGCACGCTGGCGTCGAGCTCCGGCAGCCTCACGGCGCGGGACTCCTCGAACACGACGTGGACGTTCTCGATCTCGCGGAAGAGGCAGAGGATGTTGCCGGTGTCGGCGGAGCGCGGGGAGTCGTGATTGCCGGCGATCATCACCACCGGCACGTCCGGCAGGCGCTCGGTGAGCACCGAGAGCTGGCGGAAGGCCTCGGCGATGGCGGTGTTGCTGGGGCGCACGGTGTGGAAGACGTCGCCGGCGATCAGCACCAGGTCCGGCTGCAGCTCCACGACCTGGGCCACGGCGCGCCGGAACGCCTCGGCCACGTCGGACTCGCGCTGGTTCACGCCGCGCGGGGTGGAGCGGTGGTAGGCGCGGTAGCCCAGGTGCAGGTCGGCGAGGTGGGCGATCTTCACGGTCGCGGGGGATTGGTCGGCAGTGGAAGGTCCGGACAGGCACAAGTATAGGCGGTGCGGCCCTTCGGGACTATGCCCGGGGGAGACCGGATTGGGGAGCGTCTCCCGGTCGAGATCGTGGAATGGGGATGATACCATGTTGGGAAAACAGATTGGTCTCAGATCTCCACGATCAACTGTGCATTCGTGCAAGCCCCCCGAGACGTCATCCTGAGGCCGACCTCGTCTCATCCTCCTATCCGGCAAAGGCTTGGCAGGCCGAAGGATCTATAGCCGGCCCATCGATACACTCCGGGAACGCACAGCCAATCGCGGAATCGGGTATGAAGACCAATCCGTTTGCTTCAATCACAAACCACCGTCATCGCCGCGGGGACGATGGCTGCGTCGGCCGGCCGCCGTGCTTGTGATCGCCCCCCTGCGCGCGCACATTCGTCCGGTCTCCGCACCGCCTTCCATCCCCCTCCCCGCCCCCGCCGTGTCCTCCTCCATCCCCGTGGCAGAGACGCCCCCGCGCGCGCCGCGACCGCCGGCCGCATCGCTGGTGCGCGGGCTGACGCTGCTCGGGACCGTGGCGCTGGTGGTGGGGAACATGGTAGGGACGTCGGTCTACACGCTCCCCGCCTCGCTGGCGGCGACGACCGGTCCATTCGGCATCGTCGCGTGGGTGCTGACGGCCGCGGGATACCTGTTCGTCGCCCTGGTCTACGCCAGCCTGGGGACGCGCTACCCGGTGACGGGCGGGCCGTACGTGTTCGCGCGCGAGGCGTTCGGCGACCTGGTGGGGTTCCAGACCGTCTGGTCGTACTGGATCAGCACGGTGGTGGGGAACGCGGCGATCGTCACCGCGGTGGTGGGCTACGCGGTCGGCTTCTCGCGGCCGCTGGCGGGGAGCGTGGCGCTGCAGTTCGCGCTCGCGCAGGCGCTGCTCTGGGGGCTGTGCCTGCTCAACGTGCTGGGGATCCGCCAGAGCGCGCGCCTGCAGGTGGTGGTGATGTGCACCAGCGCCATCCCCATGCTGCTGGTGTCGCTGGCGATGCTCCCCTTCGCGAAGGCGTCCAACTACGTCCCCTTCGCGCCGCACGGGGTCGGGTCGCTGGCGGCCGGCGCGGCGCTGGTGGTGTGGGCGTACGCCGGCGTCGAGTCCGCCACCGTCCCCGCCGAAGAGGTGCAGTCGCCCGACCGCACCATCCGCCGGGGGACGCTGGTGGGGTACGCGCTGGCGACGGTGATCTTCCTCGTGGCCTCGGTGGCGGTCACCGGCGCGCTGCCGAACGCGGAGATCGCGGCTTCGGCGCGCCCCATCGCCGTCGCCGCCGGGCGCACGCTGGGGCCGTGGGCGGAGGCGATGATCGGGGTGTGCGCGATGGCGGCGGGGATCGGCACGCTGAACGGGTGGATCCTGATGGCGGGGCGCATCCCCTTCACCGCGGCGCGCGACGGGATCTTCTTCCGTGGGCTGGGGCGGGTGCACCCGCGCTTCGGGACGCCGCACGTGGCGCTGATCGCCGGGACGGCGGTATCGAGCGCGGTGCTCCTGCTCTACTTCCAGAAGTCGCTGCTGGGCGTGTTCAACTTCATCGTGCTGCTGGCGGTGCTCACCACGCTCATCCCCCACCTCTACGCTGCCGCGGCGGAACTGATGCTGGCCCGGCGCGATCCCGCGCGCTACACCGAGCGCGAGCGGCGGCGGGCGCAGTGGGTCGCGCCGATCGCGTTCGTGTTCGTGCTCTACACCGTCTACGGTGTCGGGCCCGCGGTGGTGCTGTGGGGGTTCCTGATCCTGCTGGCCGGCACGCCGCTGTACATCTGGTTCGCGACGCGCGACAGGATCAGCTAACGGCCGTTTCACGCAGAGGCGCAGAGAAACAGAGAGAACTGCGGGACGGACCCGGTGGCGCACGCGGCACCGGTGCCATGCGCGGATGCCGCGGCATAGTCCGCGAAGGCGGACTTCGTGCCGTTCCAGCGGCGGGTTTTCAACCCGTCGTCTATTTTCAACCCGTCGACGCGACGAAGGCCTCCACCTCGCGGGGGGAGCGGAGGATGACGTGGCGGGCGTGGGCGCCGAGTGAGCGCATGTTCGCGAGCACCTTCGGGCGAGTGCGCGGGTATTCCCAGATCCAGCGGACGAACTCGAGGGTGACGTGCTCGGGGCACCCCTCGGTCATGTCGGGGCGCGAGCGGCCGCGGTAGCGGAGCTGGCGGCGGAGGACGCGCCAGAGGCAGATCCGGCGCGGGAAGTCGAGGAAGACGATGGTGTCTGCCGCGGCGAGGCGAATCTCCATTGTCCCGGCGTAGTTGCCGTCGATGATCCACCGTTCGCGTGCCGCCAGCTCGCGGACCTTCGTCTCCCACTCGTCCGCCGGCGTCTCCACCCAGCCGGGGCGCCAGTACTCCGTGTCCAGGTGGATCACCGGCAGGCCCAGGCGCGCGCCCAGCCGCCGGGCGAGCGTGCTCTTCCCCGCGCCGCCCGGGCCGATGATCGCGATCCGCCGCATCCGTTCGTTCGGGCTACGGGCGCTCGATGGGGAGGCGGACGGAGTTCCCCCACTCCGTCCACGAGCCGTCGTAGTTGCGCACGTTGGGCCAGCCGAGCAGGTAGCTCAGCGCGAACCAGCTGTGCGACGACCGCTCGCCGATGCGGCAGTAGGCGATGGTCTCCTCCGCCGGACTCAGCCCGAGCTGCCCCTCGTACAGCTCCTTCAGCTCGTCGGCCGAGCGGAACTCGCCGGTGTCGGGGTTCACGGCGCGCGCCCAGGGCATGCTCTTCGCTCCCGGGATGTGTCCGCCGCGCACCGCGCCCTCCTGCGGGTACTCGGGCATGTGCAGCTTCTCGCCGCGGAACTCCTCGGGCGAGCGCACGTCCACCAGCTGCCCGTGCCGCTTCACGTGCTCCAGCACGTCTTCGCGGAAGGCGCGGATCTTCTCGTCGTCGCGCTTCGGGACGGGGTAGTCGGTCGCCGGATACGACGGATAGTCGGTGGAGGTCGGCCGCCCCTCGTCGTCCCACTTCTTCCGCCCGCCGTCCATCACCTTCACCCGGTCGTGGCCGAAGAGGCGGAAGACCCAGAGCGCGTACGTCGCCCACCAGTTGTTCTTGTCGCCGTAGAAGACGACGGTGGTGTCCGGCGCGATCCCCTTCTCGCGCATCAGCTTCGCGAACGCCTCCTCGTCCAGGTAGTCGCGGTGCAGCGGGTGCTGCAGGTCGGTGTGCCAGTCGACCTTCACCGCGCCGGGGACGTGCCCCACGTCGTACAGCAGCACGTCCTCGTCGCTCTCCACGATCCGGATCGCCGGGTCCCGCAGATGCTCGGCGACCCAGTCGGTGGAGACCAGCGCCTCGGGGTGCGCGTACCCACGGGCCTCGATGGGCTGCGTATCGGCCATGTGGACCTCCTGTCGGTGGAGTTGTCCCAGCCGCCCCGGGCGGGCGGGGAGTCGGCTCGGGAAACGAAAACGCCCGGCCAGCGGGTGCGGGCCGGGCGGCGTCCGGGGCTCACGCCCCGTCCTGGGAAGCTCGTCAGCCCCGCGCGCGCCCCGCTCCGCACCCCCGGAGGGCGCGGCATCGGCGACAGCGTGCGCGGGCGGCGGCGAAGCTCATGTCGCCATGCTACCCGCCACCCGCGGACGTGTCAAGCAGAACGGGGCCATCGGGCGCGGCGACTACGATCCGCCGCCCTCCTCCGCCTCGCGGACGGCGCGCTCGGCGGCGGCGAAGCCGATCTTCGAGTGCGTGCCGTCGCAGAACGGCTTGTTGGTGGACCCGCCGCAGCGGCAGAGGTTGTACTTCTTCCCCGGGACCAGGGGATACTCGTTGCCGTCCGCGTCGATGAGGCGGAAGGGCCCGTCCACCAGCAGCGGTCCGTTGTTCTTCACCAGGATCGTGACCTGCGGATCGGGCTGCGGATCCGCCACTTGGCTCTCGTTCGACATCGCTCGGTATCGCGGGTTCGTGGGAATGAACGGAAGTGCTGAGTGCTGAGTGCTGAGTGCCAGGTGCTGGTGCCGAGGCGCTCGGCGGGCGGGGAAGATGCGCCGTGCGCCGCGGCGGCGTCAACTACGCGAGCCGCGGCCGCCGGGGTCGGGTGGCCTGCGGCCGGAGGCGTGAACGCGCGCGGCCGTGTAGCCGGTGAGGCGATGGGAGCGCTCCGCGGACGGTTTCGCTGCCGCGGCTACAGGTCCTTCGGTCGCCGCCAAGCGACCGTGTGGACGCGGCTGACGCGCGGCGGCGACTCTCAGGATGACATTCGTAGGGGTCGCGGGAGCGGGGAGGGTCGCAACGGACGGGATCATCCCCGCACTTGGCACTTGGCACTTGGCACTTGGCACTTGGCACTTGGCACTTGGCACTTGGCACTCGGCACTTGGCACTTGGCACTTGGCACTTGGCACTTGGCACTCGGCACTTGGCACTTGGCACCGCCGTTCCCCCCGGTCTATATTCAGCGATTGTTTCCGGGCGAAAGTGGCGGAATGGTAGACGCGCCGGACTTAGGATCCGGTGGCTTC
>DASYJZ010000513.1:0-4440 GCA_035995965.1 Longimicrobium sp.
GGCCTGAGAGAACTTCCGTTTCACGCAGAGACGCAGAGGAACGGAGAGAACTGCTTTTGACGTTCTCTCCGTTCCTCCGCGTCTCCGCGTGAAACGGCGGTTTTCTTTGTCTAGGAATCGCGCCCGAGCTCGACGACCGTCCGGTACTCCTCGTCGGTCACGGGCTGGACGGAGAGGCGGCTCTTGTTGATCACCAGCATCTTCTCCAGCCCGGGCGCGCGGCGCAGGTCGTCGAGCGTCACCACGCGCGGGAAGCGCTCCACGAACTTGATGTCGACCAGGTACCAGCGCGGGTCGTCTTCGCTCGCCTTCTCGTCGTAGTAGTGGCTCGACGGGTCCAGCGCGGCGCGGTCGGGGTAGCTGGCCGACGCCACCCGCGCCAAGCCCGCCACGCCGAGCGGGTCGGCGTTGCTGTGGTAGAAGAGCACCGGGTCGCCCGGCCGCATCTCGTCGCGCATGAAGTTGCGCGCCTGGTAGTTGCGCACCCCTTCCCACGCCGTCTTCCCGTCGCGCGCCAGGTCGTCGATCGAATACGACCCCGGCTCAGTCTTCATCAGCCAGCACCTCGCCATTCCGCCCCCGCTGGTAGTCCGTGGTCTCTCACGCCTGCTCCGCCGACACGATGGCGGCGGGGCAAAGTACACACAAGACGCGAGGTTGGGTCGGGCGAATGAATTCGCCCTGCTCGCGGCGCAATCGGGTTGCTCCTCGCCTCAGACGCCGGCCGCCGGGTGGAAGCGCGGCGGCCCGAGGCGCGTGCGCGGTAGCCGTCCATTACGATCAGCTTCGGCAAGCGTTTGGCGGCTTCGGCGCGGAGGAATTGCGCGTTCCATAGACCGCCCCTTTCTTTGGCCGGTGACCGCCGCTGCGCGCGGATACTTTGTGGCGGAGATTATGGCACGGTCGTCCGCTGTCGCCGTACCCCTGGAGGTCCCATGAAGAGACTCGCCCTGGCGGCGCTGCTCGCGGCCGCCGCGCTCGCCTCGGCCTGCGGCCGCTCGCCCGCGGCCCCGGATGCGCGCCAGCCACCCGCGGGAGCCGTGCACGACGGCTTCCTGGGGTCGGGGAACCACCACGACACCACCACCTACCAGCCTTGACCGCTCCGCCCGCCAGGGACCCGTGGATCCAGCGGCCGCAGCCGCGTCCGGACGCGCGGCTGCGGCTGCTGCTGATCCCGCACGCGGGCGGCGGCGCCTCGGCCTTCCGCGGCTGGGCCGACGCGCTGCCGCCGGAGGTGGAGGCGTGCCCGGTGCAGCTCCCCGGGCGCGAGAACCGCATGGGCGAGCCGGCTTTCGACCGCCTGGCGCCGCTGGTGGAGGCGCTCGCCGGGGCGCTGGAGCGCTGGCGCGACCTTCCCTACGCGGTGCTCGGCCACAGCAACGGGGCGCTGATCGGCTTCGAGCTCGCCCGCCACGCCCGGCGCACCGGAACCCCCGGACCGGTGCACCTGTTCGCCTCGGGCCGCCGCGCGCCGCACCGGCCCTCGCCGGTGCGCGACGTGCACGACCTGCCGCAGGCCGAGCTGGTGGCGGAGCTGGCGGAGCTGGGCGGGATGCCGCGGCAGGTCCTGGAGCACCCCGAGCTGCTGGGGCTGCTCGTTCCCGTCCTGCGCGCCGACATGGCGCTCACCGAGACCTACCAGCACCGCGACGAGCCGCCGCTGGACATGCCGATCACGGCGCTCACCGGGTCGGAGGACGCGAAGGTGTCGCTCGCCGACGCGGCGGCGTGGGAACGCCACACCCGCGGCGGGTTCCGCCTGCACGTCTTTCCCGGGGACCATTTCTACCTCTTCGCGAACCGTGACCGGGTCGTCGCCACCCTGTCGGCCGACCTTCGCCGGGCCGTGGCCCCGGGCTGCTGAAGACGCCGTTTTCTGTTGAAGTCGAGGCGCCAAAGTGGTGTCGCTAATGGCACCGTAGGATCGCGTGTTCGGCGCGACTCGGCTCCTGGGTGCCGCACCCCCTGGGGAAGGCTCGCCACAGGTGCGGCACCCAAGGCACAGCGGCCACGCAGTTTGTCCCCGGCGCAAGGCTAAAGTGCGGTCCCGTTAACGTTGTGCAGATTCAGATACTTGGATCAAACTACTACATTTTCGGACCGCTTCGCATTAGCTTTGCACCTTCTGGAACACGGCAGCGGGCCCCCGGCGACGGGGCGGAGAGCCTTTACGAGCCCTCCGCCCTCCAGCCTGTTCGTCTCCTCCCTGTTCCCGCGATGGCTCTTTGGGGGCTGCCTTCTTCCCCCGGCCGGCTGAGCCACCGACCCCTATGCGTCCGAGCGTCGCCGGAGCCGGCAGCCGGCGACCCTTGCGCCACCGAAGAGCCACGCGAGATCCCGTGAACGCCGCCGACCCTTTGCTCCGCACGCTTCAGCCGGCTGCCTGCGCGCAGCCGGACGAGACGTGCGCGCACCACCTGTTCGAGGCCAGCGCGCGGCGGGCGCCCCACGCCGTGGCGGTGTCGCTCGCCGGGCGCGAGACGTCGTTCGCCGAGCTGGACCGGCGGGCGGACGCGGTGGCGGCGCGGCTGCGGGCGGCGGGCGTGGGGCCGGAGTCGCGGGTGGCGGTGCTGATGGAGCGGGGCCCCGAGCTGGCGGCGGCGCTGCTGGGCGTGCTGAAGGCCGGCGGCGCCTACGTGCCGATCGACCCGGAATACCCGGCCGAGCGCACCGCCTGGGTGCTGGAGGACTCGGGCGCGGCGGCGGTGCTCACCCACGCCGCGGCGCGCGCCCGCCTCCCCGCGGTCGCCGTCCCCGTGCTGGACGTGGCGGAGATCGATCCGGCGCTCGCCGGGGGATGGGCGCCCGCCGCCGTTCCCGCCGACGCGCTGGCCTACGTCATCTACACCTCCGGCTCCACCGGCCGCCCCAAGGGCGTGGGGGTGACGCACCGCGGGCTGGTCGCCCACAACCGCGCCGTCGCCGAGCTCCTGGGGCTCTCGCCCGCCGACCGGGTGGCGCAGGTGGCGTCGATCGGCTTCGACATCTCGGTGGAGGAGATCTTCCCCACCTGGGCGGCGGGCGCGGCGGTGGTCTTCCGCCCGGCCGAGGCCGCCGGGGTGGGCGCGGGGTTCGTGCGCTGGGTCGGCGAGGAGCGGATCAGCGTGCTCAACCTGCCCACGGCGTTCTGGGACCTGTGGACCGCGCTGCTCGCCGCGCACGAGGCCCCCGTGCCCGCCTCCGTCCGGACGGTGGTGGTCGGCGGCGAGAAGGCGCGGGCCTCCACGCTGGCGCTGTGGCGCCGCGCGGCGGCCGGTGCGGTGCGGTGGATCAACAGCTACGGCCCCACCGAAGCCACCGTCACCGCGACCGCGTGGGAGCCGGGGGCGGCGGAGGACGACGGCGAGATCCCCATCGGCGCGCCGCTCGACGGATGGACCGCGCCGGTGCTGGACGACGCGCTGCGCCCCGTGGCCGCGGGCGAGCCGGGCGAGCTGTGCATCGGCGGGGTGGGGGTGGCGCGCGGGTACCTGGGCCGCCCCGGGCTCACGGCCGACCGCTTCGTCCCCGACCCGTTCGCCGGGCGGGCGGGCGCGCGGATGTACCGCAGCGGCGACCGCGTCCGCGCGCGGCCCGACGGCGCGCTGGAGTTCCTCGGCCGGCTGGACGACCAGGTGAAGGTGGGGGGATACCGGGTGGAGCCGGGCGAGGTGGAGTCCGTCCTCGCCGCGCACCCGGAGCTCGCGTCGTCGGCCGTGGTCGCCCGTGGCGGCGCGGGGTCCGGCGCGCGGCTGGTGGCCTACGTCGTTCCCCGCGGCGCGGCGGTGGACGAGGCGGCCCTGCGGCGCTGGCTGCGCGCGCGGCTCCCCGGATACATGCTGCCCTCGGCGATCGTAACGCTCGACGCGCTCCCGCTGACCGCGCACGGCAAGGTGGACCGCCGCGCGCTCCCCGCGCCGGCGATGCCGACCGGGTCCTCGGCCGAGGCGGGGGACACCGTCTCCATCCTCGCCGGGATCTGGGGCGAGGTGCTGGGAGCGCCGCGGGTGGAGGCGGACGACGACTTCTTCGACCTGGGCGGGCACTCGCTGCTGGCCATGCAGGCGCTCGCCCGCGTGCGCCACCGCTGCGGCGTGGAGCTGCCGGTGCGCGCGCTCTTCGACGCGCCCACGCCGGCCCTCCTCGCCGCCGCCGTGGATGCGGCGCGCGGGGACGCGGCCTCCACCCGCCCGCCGCTGCGAACCGCGGTGCGCGACGAGCCGCTCCCGCTCTCCTTCGCGCAGCAGCGGCTCTGGTTCCTGCACCAGATGGAGCCGGCGAGCGCCTTCTACAACATCCCCCTGGCCATCCGCCTCACCGGCGAGCTGGACCCCGAGGCGCTGCGCCGCGCGCTGGCCGAGGTGGTGCGCCGGCACGAGGCGCTACGGACGGTGCTGCGCGAGCAGGCCGGCGAGCCGATGCAGATGGTGACGCCGCCGCCGGCCGCCGTGCTGGCGC
>DASYJZ010000514.1:0-4156 GCA_035995965.1 Longimicrobium sp.
CACATGCGCCGGTCGCCGAACTACGCGGTGTTCTACGCTGCCCTCCCCGTCGCCGGGGTGGACGGCACGCTGGCCGGACGGATGAAGAGCACGCCGCTGCAGGGGAACGTGCACGCCAAGACGGGCACGGTGAACAACGTCCGCTCGCTCTCCGGCTACATGACTACCGCCGCCGGCGAGCCGATGGTGTTCTCGATGATGGTGAACCACCACACCCTCACCTCCCGCGACGCCGACCGCCTCGCCGAGGCCGCCCTCCTGCGCCTCTACGCGCTCCCACGGACGCGCTGAAGCGCGCATACACTCAAGAAGTTCCGGGGTCGCTTGAAGGGCATGCCCTACAGGGCAGCTCACTCCTAAGAGGAGGACCGTGAGAAGTCCGCCCAGTTTCGGACTTCAGGTCACTGCACTACTCCAGACCCGTGAGTACGCCATAATACCTCGAAGGAGGGGGATCGATGCGGAATTTAGAACGGGTCCATAGCCTTGTGGACATCATCAAAGGCGCGGTTGAAATTCTTGCGATCTGCATTGCTGGATTCTGGACCTACTCGGTGTTTATCCGATCGGAGGAGCCAAGTCTAACCGCACGACCCGAAATGACTGGGCGTTTGTCTTGGAGGCCGGCAGTTGGACACCCAGACGCGTGTATAGCGTTCTTTGATGTGCGGGTTCGGAATTCGACCAAGGCAACACAAAGCCTGAGTCGCATGACGGCGACCGTAACCGAAATCGAACTTCCAGACACATCTGGAGACGTTGTGGATCTGTTGAGGGCGAATCTCCATGAGCGTAGGCTCACCGAAATCGTGGAACCCGGACGTGCAGACACTTCGTGGAGAAAGAAATTTGCACCGGGCGAGGGATCCACTTACCAATTCGCGTGGCTGGTCAAGCGTGAGCCTAAGCGGCTACTCCGGTTTGCTGCGATAACGAATCGCACATTCACCGAGGCACTTGGTTTGACGTGTAGCGATTCCATCGCTTTTCCTGCTAACGCGTCGCCAACTCCCTAAGTGACGCCGTGGTCCAGCCGCGCCGCGGCGGCGTGGGCCGCCTCGAGCTGCTCGGGGCGGCCGATGTCGATCCAGGTGAAGTCGTCGACGCGGAAGGGAAGGATGGTCTCGCCGGCGGCGGCGAGGCGCAGGTAGGGGTCGAGGATGGAGAACGCGCCGCTCTCCGTCAGCAGGCCGAAGATGCGCGGCGAGATCACGTGCACGCCGCCGAACGCCAGGCTCCGCACCTCGCCGACCGCGTCCCGCACGCGGAGGTCGAGGGCCTTCTTCGCGTCCATGCGCCCCAGCAGCCCCCGGTCGTCGAAGAGCAGGTGGCGGCTGGTCTCGCGCTCCATCACCGCCAGCGTCGCCAGCGGGTCGGAGAGCTCGTGGGCGCGGTACATCGCCGCGAGCGGCAGGTCGGTGAGGACGTCGGCGTTGTGCAGGAAGAAGGGCGCGTCCTGGCGGAAGAGCGGCGCGCCCTGCAGGATCGCGCCGCCCGTCTCCAGCGGCTCGCCCGGCTCGCGGCTCACGTGCCACTCCACGCCGAAGCCCTCGCGCTCGCGCAGGAACGCCTCCACCTGCTCGGAGAGGTGCGAGGTGTTCACGATCAGCCGGTCGGCGCCCGCCGCGATCAGCCGGCGGGCGACACGCTCCAGCATCGGCACGCCGGCGACCGGGATCAGCGGCTTCGGCGTGTGGTCCGTCAGCGGCCGCAGGCGCGTGCCCAGCCCGGCCGCCAGGATCATGGCGTCCATCGACGAAATGCCGAAGTGCGAAGGTGCGAGCGTGCGAATCGTCTACGCGGCGCCGGCGGGTTCCCGCTCCGCCTCGGCCTCGGCTTCCGCGGCGTCGGCGGCAGCGCGGCTCGCGGGCCAGCTCCCCTCCTCGCGGTGCGACACCATCACGTTCACGGAGGGGAAGTGCGTCCGCAGGTGCTCCGCGAGGCGGTTGGAGAAGTACACCGAGCGGTGCTGGCCGCCGGTGCAGCCGAACCAGACCGAGAGCGAGCTGAAGCCGCGCAGCAGGTAGACGCCCACCGCGTTGTCGATCAAGCCGCGCACGTTCTCCCAGAACTCCTCCACCTCGGGCATCGCCGCGAGGAAATTGATCACCGGCTCGTCGCAGCCGCAGAGCGGGGCATACTCGGCGTAGCGGCCCGGGTTGTGGATCGCCCGGCAGTCGAATACGAAGCCGCCGCCGTGGCCGCCCGCATCGTCGGGGTAGCCGCCCCTGTAGCTGAAGCTGCCGGTGTGCACGGTGAGCCCGGGCGCCACCTTCGGCTTCGGCTTGCGCAGCACGCGCGAGGCGCAGATCCGCTCGAACACCGCCCTCAGCTCGGGGAGCTCCACGGGCACGAACCCCGTCTCCAGGATCCGCTCCACGTTGCGCACCGCCTGCGGCACGCTCTGCAGGAAGCGCGGCTTGCGCTCGTAGAAGCCGCGGTACCCGTAGGCGCCCATCGCCTGCATGATCCGCACGAGCACGTAGCCGCGGAAGTGCTGGCGGAAGCGCGCGCGGTCCACCGTGGGCAGGTGCGTGTCGAGCGCGTCGAGGTAGTGCTCCAGCAGCGCCTCGCGCAGCTCCTCGGGGACGGCCGCCTTGGGGTCGTAGAGGAGCGACGCCACGTCGTACTGCAGCGCCCCGCGCCGGCCGCCCTGGTAGTCGATGAACCAGGGGTCGCCGTCGCGCAGCATCACGTTGCGGCTCTGGAAGTCGCGGTAGACGAAGTGCCGCGTGTCGGCGCCCAGCAGGAAGGTGGCGAAGCGGCGGAAGTCCTTCTCCAGCCGCGCCTCGTTGAAGGGGACGTGCGCCAGCTTCAGGAAGTGGTACTTGAAGTAGTTCAGGTCCCAGAGGATCGACTGGCGGTCGAACGCCGCGCGCGGGTACGCCACCGAGTAGTCGACGACCTTGCCGCCCTGCACCTGGAACCGCGGGAGCAGCTCCAGGATGCGGCGGTACACCGGCACCATCGCCGTGGGGAAGCTCGCCTCGGGCTCCTCCTTGCGGGCGAGCGAGAGCGCGTCGAAGAGCGTGGTCTCGCCCAGGTCCTCTTCCAGGTACCCGCCGGCCTTCGCGTCGACGCCGTAGATCTCGGGGACGGGGAGGCCGATGGAGCGGAAGGCGTCGGTGTACGCCAGGAAGGCGCGGTTCTCCTCGCGGTCTGGGCCCTCCACGCCGATCGCCGTCTCGTAGGCGTCGCCCACCAGCCGGTACATGCGGCGCTGCGAGCCGTCCCCGTCCAGCGGGAGGACGGAGACGGGGCTCTTGCCGAACCTCTGCTTGAACAGCCGCCGGAAGGTCTGCTGCACGAGACGCCCTGCGCGAGTGCACGGAAACGGAATCGGGAGACCAACATAGCACGCAACCGGGGTGCCGTCAGGAACCGCGCCGGTGCACGCTCGACGGAGGCGACGTCGCGGATCGTCCCCGCGCGCCCGCGGGGGCTCCGAACGTGCCGCCAATCGCCCACTACGGACGACGTGGACGGCGCCATACACGGGACGTTGCTGGCAACTTTGTATCTTTCTCGGACACCTTCTTGCGAGTGGCAGGAGCGTCCGCTACTCTGTAGAGTGTAAGCCAAATCCAAGTAAACACAGTGCACAAGCGGCCTTGAGCCGCTCCGGGACCGCCGCCGCGCGCGGGGGGCTCCATGGCTGAGCGCGCGCCGGAGCCGTCCATGGACCGCATCCGCGAGCACGCCCGCGGCGCGGTCGCGCGCACCTCGCTGCGCAAGGTGGCGCGGGCCGCCGGGGTCAAGGTGGGCGCGACGAAGAAGTTCGTCGACGGCTCGGTGCCGTACGAGCGCAACGCGCGGCTCTGGAAGAAGTGGTACGCCCGCGAACTGCGCGACGGCACCGCGGGCGCGCCCGACACCGACCTGGCCACGCCCGACGCGGCGGCGATCCTGGAGCTCCTGCTCTGGTCCGTCCCCGAGGAGCAGCGCGACGAGGCGCGGCGCGAGACCGTGCTCTCGATGCGGCACATCCACAGCAAGCGCGCACTCACGCCGCCGGCCTGGGTGCTCGAGCTCGGCGGCGACGATCCCGCGCGTCCCGCCAGGGAGTAGCGCGCGGGCCAGGCAAACAGAAAAAGCGCCTCACGCAGAGACGCGGAGCCGCAGAGGGCGCACCTGGCATCTCTGCGGCTTCGTGTGC
>DASYJZ010000515.1:0-2784 GCA_035995965.1 Longimicrobium sp.
CTCGGTTCCTCCGCGTCTCTGCGTGAGACGTTCTGTTGGAGTGGAAGCTTCTGTCCCGCAGACCACTTGCTTTGACAAACCCCCCGGCGCGGTCCATCTTTCGCCCATGGCAGACGACCTCCTGCAGCAGATCCGCGTGAACGGCGCCGTGCCCCGCCACGTGGCGGTGATCATGGACGGCAACGGCCGCTGGGCGCGCGAGCGCGGCCGCCCGCGCGAGTTCGGGCACCGCGCGGGGATGCGCGCCGTGCGCGAGGCGGTGGAGGCCGCCGCCGACGCCGGGGTGGAGGTGCTCACCCTCTTCGCCTTCAGCCAGGAGAACTGGCATCGGCCCCAGGGCGAGGTGGCGGCGCTGATGGCGCTGCTGGAGCTCTACGTGCGCAGGGAGCGCCGGGAGCTGAAGGAGAAGGGGGTGGAGGTGCACGCGGTGGGCGAGCTGCAGCACCTGGGGCCGCGCACCCGCGCGGCCATCGAGTCTATCGTCGAGCACACGCGCGGGGGGAAGCGGCTGCGGCTGAACCTGGCCATCAGCTACGGCTCGCGCACCGAGATCGTCCGTGCCGCGCGCCGGCTGGCCGAGCGGGTGCGCGAGGGCACGCTCATGCCCGGCGAGATCGACGAGGCGCTCTTCGCGGGCGAGCTGTACTCCCCCGGCGACCCCGACCCCGACCTGCTGATCCGCACCTCGGGCGAGCTGCGCATCTCCAACTTCATGCTCTGGCAGCTCGCCTACACCGAGCTGTGCGTGACGCCGGTGCTCTGGCCGGACTTCACCCGCGAGCACTTCTACGCCGCGCTGCTCGAGTACCAGCGGCGCGAGCGCCGCTTTGGGCGCGTGCTGACGAACTGACCCCCCGCCACATCCCGGAGACGGCGTTGGCCCTGTCGGAGACCGCGACGCGAACGGCGGTGGCCGCGGTGGGGATTCCCATCGCGGTCGCGGCCATGGTCCTGGGCGGCTGGGTGCTCGCCGCCCTGCTGGCGCTCTGCGCCGTGCTGGCGGCGCGCGAGCTCTTCCGCATGGCGGAGAAGAAGCGCGCCCTGCCGCTGGACGCCGTGGGCCTCGCCGGGGCGGCGGGGCTCATCGCGCTGGCCGCCGTGGAGCCGGCCCGGGGGATCGACACGCCGCTGCTGAACGCCGGGCTCGTCGTCATCGTCCTCGCGGCGCTCACCGCCTCCATCTGGCAGCGCGGGGTCGCGGGGGAGCCGCTCCTCTCCGTCGCCGTGACCGTGCTGGGCGCGGTGTACCCCGCCCTCCTCGCCTTCGCCCTCTTCCTGCGCCACCTCCCCGGCGTCGTTTCGCCGCTGCACGGCGCGGCCCTCCTCCTCTTCCCCGTGGTCCTCACCTGGCTCAGCGACACCTTCGCCTACTTCGCCGGCAGGCTGTGGGGGAAGAAGAAGCTGATTCCGAAGGTGAGCCCCGGGAAGACGGTGGCCGGGGCGCTGGGGGCGGTGATCGGCACTCCGCTCGCCGCCGCGGGGTACTCCATCCTCCTGCAGCGCTTCCCGACCTGGCGGATGGGGATCGGCGAGGCGCTCGCCTTCGGCATCCTGGTCTCGGTGGCCGCGCAGGTGGGCGACCTGGCCGAGAGCCTGCTGAAGCGCGACGTGGGGGTGAAGGACTCGGGGAAGCTCCTCCCCGGGCACGGCGGGGCGCTGGACCGCTTCGACTCGCTCTTCTTCACCCTCCCGCTCGGCTACGCCTTCTTCGTCCTGGTGGTGGGCCCCTGAACGTGAACCGCGCGACGGGCGTTGCCATCCTGGGCGCCACCGGCTCCATCGGCCGCAGCGCCCTGGCCGTGCTGGCGCAGCACCCGGGCCGCTTCCGCGCGGTGGCGCTCACCGCCCACCGCAGCGGCGAGGCGCTCGCCCGCCTGGCCGAACGCTGGCGCCCCGCGCTCGCCGTGGTCGCGGACGGCGAGGTCCCGCCCGGCGCGTCGGCGGCGGGGACCACGTGGCGGACGGGGCGCGAGGCGCTGCTGGAGGCGGCCACGCACCCCGACGCCGACGTGGTGCTGAACGCGCTGGTCGGCGCCGCGGGGCTGGAGCCCACGCTGGCGGCGCTGCGCGCGGGGAAGCGGGTGGCGCTGGCGAACAAGGAGTCGCTGGTGTGCGGCGGGCCGCTGGTGCTGGAGGCGGCGCGCGAGGGCGGGGGAGAGCTGGTGCCGGTGGACAGCGAGCACAGCGCCATCCTCCAGTGCCTGCAGGGCTCCGCGCCCGCGGACGTGCGGCGGCTGCTGCTGACGGCGTCGGGGGGGCCCTTCCGCGGCTGGACGGCGGAGATGCTCGCCGCCGCCACCCCGGCCGACGCGCTGCGGCACCCCACCTGGGACATGGGGGCCAAGGTCACCATCGACAGCGCCACGCTGGCCAACAAGGCGCTGGAGGTGATCGAGGCACACTTCCTCTTCGGGGTGCCCTACGCGCGCATCGAGGCGGTGGTGCATCCCCAGTCCATCATCCACAGCATGGTGGAGATGGTGGACGGCTCGGTGCTGGCGCAACTGGGCTTCCCGACCATGGAACTGCCGGTGCTCTACGCGCTCAGCTTTCCGGAGCGGCTGCCGTACGAGTGCCGCCGCTTCGACCCCGTGGCCGCCGGGGCGCTCACCTTCGAGGCGGTGGGCGCGGACCGCTTCCCGGCGTTCGCGCTGGGGGTGGACGCGGGGCGCGCGGGCGGCACGGCTCCCGCGGTGTACAACGCCGCCAACGAGGCGGCGGTGCGGCACTTCCTGGAGGGGCGCCTGCCGTTCACCGGCATCGCCGAGGCGGTGGCGGAGACGC
>DASYJZ010000516.1:0-2228 GCA_035995965.1 Longimicrobium sp.
GGTGAAGCACGGCTGACACCAGCTGATCACGCAGGTTCCGCCGTAGCTGACCGGGCAGTTCCTCACCGTGCACTGCGCGGATTGGTAGCCGGCGACCGTGCCGCGGGCCTGCCCGGCACTGGCGGTCGTGGGGAAGCTGTCGACCTTCAGGGCGTCGAGGCGGAGCTTCTTCATGGTGCCTCCGGAGGTCTGGGGAAACGGCTGCGCGTCAGCAGAAATCAGTGTCGCAATAGCAGGTGTCCCAGCAGCTGATGTAACACGTGCCGTTCCAGCTCACCGGGCAGCCGCTGAGGGTGCGCATGGCGCCCTCGTGGGCGGCGACGGTGCCGCGGGAGGGCTCGGGTGCCGACGACGTGGCGAAGCTGTCTACGGTCAGGGTGTCGAGGTGGAGCTTCTCCATGGGTTCCTCCGCGAAAGGGAGTTGGCGGCGTCAGTTGCAGACGTACACGCTGGTGTCGCAGAGGCAGCTGTCCCAGCAGGTGATCCAGCAGGTCCCGTCGTAGCTGTCGGGACAGTGGAGGTTCGTGTCGATCGCCTCGCATCCCGCGACCGTGCCGCGGACGGCGGGCGCCTCGTCGACGGTGGCGAAGCTGTCTACCTTCAGACCATCGAGACGGAGCTTCTTCATAGGCATCCTGGGGAAGGCTGGGTGGCGGCGCCGTAGGGGATGAAGGATCGTAACAACATGGCGGGAAAGGCACAACTGCGGTGCCGCGGATGACCTGGACGGAAGGGGAGGCAAGGATGACGGACGCAGCGCTCGAGCTCGATCCCGGCGCGGTTCCCACGCTCCGGCTGTGGGGCGGCCGCTTCGCCGCCGAGCCGTCGGTGGAGATGGACCGGCTCAACCGCTCGCTCCCCGTGGACCACCGCCTCTGGCGCGAGGACGTGGCGGGGAGCCAGGCGTGGGCCAGCGCCATCGCCGCCGCCGGGGTGCTCACGCACGCCGAGTGGCTGGCGCTGCAATCGGGGCTCGACCGCGTCGCCGCGCGCCTGGAGGGGTGGAGCGACGACGACTGGAAGGGAGCGCCCGACGAGGACATCCACTCGCTGGTCGAACGGCTGCTCTACGAGGAGGCGGGGAACGTCGCGGGCAAGCTGCACACGGGCCGCTCGCGCAACGACCAGGTCGCCACCGACTCGCGCCTCTGGGCGTTCGGCGCCGTGTCGCGGCTCGACACGCTGCTGCGCGACCTGCAGCGCGCGCTGCTGGAGCAGGCCGAGGCGCACCGGTCCACGGTGATGCCCAGCTACACCCACCTGCAGCGCGCGCAGCCGGTCTCCGCCGCGCACTGGCTCCTCTCGCACGCGTGGCCGCTGGCACGCGACCGCGAGCGGCTGGCGCAGGCGCGCGAGCGCGCGGCGGTGCTCCCGCTCGGCTCGGGCGCCATCGCCGGCTGCCCCTTCCCGGTCGACCGCGTGCTGCTGAAGGAGACGCTCGGCTTCCACGGCGTCTCCGCCAACTCGATGGACGCGGTGGCGGACCGCGACTGGGTGGCCGAGATCCTCTTCGTCGCCGCGCTGGTGGGGGTGCACCTCTCGCGGCTGGCGGAGGACCTGATCCTCTTCTCGTCGGCCGAGTGGGGGTTCGTGAAGATGTCGGACCGCTTCAGCACCGGCAGCTCGCTGATGCCGCAGAAGCGCAACCCCGACGCCATGGAGCTGGCGCGCGGCAAGGCCGGCCGGCTGATCGGCGGGCTCACCGGCGTGCTGGCGACGCTCAAGGGGCTCCCCTCCGGCTACAACAAGGACCTGCAGGAGGACAAGGACGCGCTCTTCTCCGCCTTCGACACGCTGGAGGCGCTGCTGCCGGCCGTCGCGGGGAGCGTGCGGACGATGGAGATCGACGCCGTCCGCTGCGGCGGCGCGGTCGACTCGGCCATGCTGGCCACGGACCTGGCCGACTTCCTGGTGAAGCAGGGCGTCCCCTTCCGCGAGGCGCACGGCATCGTGGGCCGGCTGGTGCGCGCGTCCGAGGAGCTGGGGTGCGGCCTCGACGAGTTGGACGGGCGCTTCTTCACCCACGTCTCGCCCGCCTTCGAAGGCGCGGACTTCGAGGCGCTCTTCTCCGCCCAGCAGGCGCTGGCCGCGCGCGCCGGCATCGGCGGCACCGCACCCGACGCCGTCACGGAGCAGATCGTGGCGCTGCGCTCGATCCTGTAGCCAGCAACAGATCGCCTCACGCAGAGACGCGGAGCCGCGGAGCCGCGGAGCCGCGGAGGGAGAGC
>DASYJZ010000517.1:0-5093 GCA_035995965.1 Longimicrobium sp.
CCGCGCGCCCGAGAAGCCGTAGAGCACGCCGCCCACCGCCGGCCCGAGCACCGCCGCGAACTGCCAGAGCGACGAGCGCCAGGCGACGGCGTTGGCGTAGGTCTCGCGCGGCACGATCTCGGCGCCCAGCGCGGTGCGCGCGGGCTGCAGGAAGCTGCGCGCCAGCCCGCTGGTGAACACCACCGCGTAGATCGGCCACACCCGGCTGCCGGCCAGGAGTCCGGGCCGCATCGTGAACGCGAGCAGCATCGCGCCGCAGAGGGTCTGCACCACCATCGCGGCGAGCGCCAGGTGCTTGCGGTGGTAGCGGTCCGCCACGTGCCCCGCGTACAGCGCCGCGCCGATGAAGGGGATCGCTTCGGCGAGGCCGACCAGGCCGAGCGAGAGCGGGTCGTGGGTGAGCGCGTAGACCTGCCACGCCACCACCGTCCCCTGGATCATCGTCGCCAGGGTCATGGTGACCAGGCTGGCGACGAACCACCGGAAGTTGGGGTTGCGCAGCGAGACGTAGGGGTCGTGGCCTTCGGGCATTCGGCTCGGCTCGGGTCGGGAATGGGGCGGGATGGTAGCGTGCCCGCACCCGACAGGCAACGACACGGGGGTGCCGCGTGCCGGTCACGCCTGGCGATGCGACGGGTCCGTCCGGGGATGACGGCGCGCCCGGGGCTCGCTACATTCCGGTCCGAACCCGGGCCGCGCGGCACCCTCCGCGCCGGCGACGATCCGCACCACGGAGACGATGCCGATGACGAACGCGATCCGCCCCGCCGGTGCCATGCCCCGCCGCTCCCGCCGGCTGCGGACGGCCGCCGCCGCGGCACTGGCCGCGGTGCTCTCCGCCGCGTCCGCGGCGCCGGCCAGCGCGGGCTCCTCCTTCCACCTGCGCCTGGTGAGCAGCGATCCCGCCGCCGACGCGACGCTCGCCGCTCCGCCCGCGGCGTTGCGGCTGACGTTCAGCGAGGCGCCGGAGCTCGCGGTCACCACGGTGCGCCTCCGCGGCCCCGGCGACCGCGCCGTGGCTCTCGGGCGCCTCGTCCGCGCGCGCGGCGACCGCGCCACCGTGGTCGCGACCCCGAGGGCTCCGTTGGGACACGGCCGCTACGCCCTCACCTGGCGCACGATGTCGCACGACGGCCACGCGATGCACGGCACCTTCCACTTCACCGTCGGCGGCCCCGGGCCCGGCCACAGCCACTGACAACAGCAGGTCTCACGCAGAGCCGCGGAGCCGCAGAGAACCCACGGCGGCCTCTGCGTCTCCTGCGTGAGGCGTTTTTTCCGTTTCGTTGTTTGTTACAGCCCGAAGTGCTGGATAAGCGCGGCCTCGATCTCCAGCATGAGGCCCGGGAGGGCGACGGGGTCCAGATAGCGCCGGATGTGTTCGGGTTGGTAAACCGTGCTCACCATGGGTACCGCGAGAATCGCCGAGTGGTACCCGGGACCGAGTCCGACGAGCCACCGGCCGTCAGCGATGAACACGTCCAGCTCGCGAGTCTCGCAGTCTTCGTCTAGCAGCGGAACGATCGTCTGCTGGAAACCGGATCGCGAATAGCCGGGCGCCGTGACGACAAGTCCATACCGCGCATCCCAGTCTTCGGCCAGATCTGCCGACAGCTCCACGAAACGCCCGCGACGAACGCTGCCTGGCACGTTCGGCTCACCGGTAACGCCCGTTCCGAGGCCGAGTGCCCTCCTCAAGCTCACGCGGACCCGCGGCATCTCGTCGATGAGGCGGCCGGCACTCACCCCGATGGAGTCCCGCGCGTAACTTACCAAACGGGAAGTATAGACGTAGGTCGGACGGGTCAGCCCGGTTCCGCGGACCGCTGTCGCGTCAGGATCGACGAGAACGTGCTCCGCTCCGCGATACGCATCGGTGCTCTGCGTGCTTCCGTAGGCGAATGTAGCGACCTCGCTTTCCGCTGGGCACAGGCTAAGCAGCAGGTGCGGTCGGTCGCCCTTCCCCGGAGCTTCACCTCGTTCCGGTGGAAGGTAGAAGACCTCTCCGGGCTCGGGCATCGCTCCCATTCTGGCCGAGGGGTGAAAAAGCGGCGCGGGTCAGAGATTCATCCCGGACCCGCGCATCTACTCGGAACAGCCGCAGCGCTATTTCTTCTTCTTCCTGTTGCGCACCAGTTCGCCCAGCCCGCGGACACCGGTACGCAATGATTCGTTGAAGGACTTCTGGTCAGACGATGGGAGAGCCGGGGCCGCATCCACGGGAGGTGGGCGGTTGACCCCAGCCTCAACAGACGCTTCGTCGAGGTGCCTCAAAATCTTCCTCCCTGCATCCAGTTGAAGTGCCTCCGCCACAAGAACATTTACGGTCTCCCTGTCCATTGTCAAGAATCGCGCGACCAGGGCGAACGGAGGAAGTTATTATGATCACGAAAGTTACCGCATCTGATCAGAGACTCCGCGCTCTTTCCTCAATACCCGTCGCGCAGCGCGGCGCGGGCGGCGTGATAGCCGCACATGCCGTGGACGCCGCCGCCGGGCGGGGTCGAGGCGGAGCAGAGGTAGACGCCCCGGATCGGGGTGCGGTACGGGTGCACCCGCGGCGCCGGGCGGAAGAAGAGCTGCGAGAGCATCCCCGCGCCGCCGTTCACGTCGCCGCCCACCAGGTTGGCGTCGCGGCGCTGGAGCGTGGCCGGCCCGGCGGACGAGCGCGCGAGCACCAGGTCGCGGAAGCCCGGCGCGAACCGCTCCACCTGTGCCTCGATCGCCTCCGTCATGTCGACGTCCGAGCCGTTGGGAACGTGGCAGTATCCCCACGCCACGTGCTTTCCCGGCGGTGCGCGCGTGGGGTCGAAGGCGCTCGGCTGCGCGAACAGCACGAACGGGCGCGGGGCGATGCGTCCGCGGATCGGCTCGCGCTCGGAGGCGTAGATCTCCGCCGGGGTCCCCCCCAGGTGCACTGTGCCCGCGCGCGCCACCCGCGGCGACGTCCAGGGGACGGTGTCCGCGAGCGCCCAGTCGACCTTGAACACGCCGCACCCCAGCCGGAAGCGCTCCAGCGCGCGGCGGTAGCGGCCCGGCAGCCGTCCGGCGGCGATCTCCAGGAACTGCGGCGCGGTCACGTCCAGCAGCGCGGCCCGGTGCGGCGGAAGCTCGGCCAGGGAGCGGACGCGCACGCCGGTGCGGATCTCCCCGCCGAGCGAGCGCAGGAGGCTCGCGAGCGCCCGCGTCACCGCGCCCGCGCCGCCGCGCGCGAAGGGCCATCCTACCGCGTGCCCCGCCGCCACCAGCACCAGCCCGTACGACGCCGTCGCCGCATAGGTCAGTGGCAACCCGACGTGCGCGGCGCACCCGCCCAGCAGCGCCCGCGCGTGCTCGCCGCGAAAGCGCGCCTCCACCAGCCCCTGCAGCGAGCGCAATGCATCCAGCCCGAACGCCGCCATCCGCAGCGGGTGGTGCATGATGCCGAGCGGTGAAAGCAGGTCCGGCGCCAGTTCGTGCCAGTGCGCCACCAGCGGCCACACCAGCTTGTGCCACGCCTCGGCGTCGGCGCCGAGCGTCTCCCCGGTCGCGTGGACGGACCGCTCCAGCACCGCCGCGGTCCCGTCGTCGAACGGGTGCGCCAGCGGGGCGGGGGGATGGAGCCAGGTGAGGCCGTGCTCCTCCAGCGGGAGGGAGCGGAAGAACGGCGAGCCGATCCCCAGCGGATAGACCGACGAGAAGGCGTCGTGCGCGAAGCCGCGGAGCGTCAGCTCCATCGTCCGCGCGGCGCCTCCGATCGTCTCCTCCGCCTCCAGCACCAGCACCGACCGCCCCGCCCGCGCCATCGCCACCGCCGCGGAGAGCCCGTTCGGCCCCGATCCCACCACCACCACGTCGTGTCCCGCCATCGCCGTCCGTCCTCCTCCGCGGTGCGCGTCGTCCGCCGGAGCCCTCATGCAGAACGCGTGCGGGGGCGCTACGTTCGTTGCGGACGATGCGGGTGAACTCGCGGCTTCGCGGCTATTAACGGCACACAGTCCGCCTGCGCGGCGCCTTCGCGGACTTCAACGGCAGGCGATCGGGGATTCGACTTGAAACATGGACATATTCTCATCGCGGCGTCGCTGGCGCTCGTGGTCGCGGCCGCGTGTTCGCGGCGGCCGAGCTACGGCGCGCTGGCGGGGGACGGGTACGTCGCGCTGGCGACGGGGGAGCAGAAGAACATCGACTCGCGCACGGTGCGCCTCCTCCCGGACGCCCTCGGGCTCGACTCGGCGCTCGCGCTGATCTGCCTCCGCCGCCAAGCGGAGCTGGACGCGCTCGGCGACTCGGCAGCCGGCGCCGCGGGCCGCGCCGTCTCCGACACGTCGTGGCAGCTGCGCGAGCGCCTGCTGTCGCGCCACACCCTGCGCATCCCGGTCGCCGCCGGCGCGGGCGGACGGTTCTCGGTGGACAGCATCGGCGCCGGGAAGTACCGCGTGTGGGCCGACGCGACCGTCGGCGGCGAGCGCTGGACCTGGCTGGAGCCCGTCGAGGTGCTCGGGGGCGACACTGCGCGGGTGACGCTCAGCAACACCAACGCGGACGAAGACCCCTTCCGCTGCCAGCGCCGCGACATCATCCGCGACGCGAAGAAGCCGCGCGGCGCACCCTGATCGGAGCGTCGTCCCGGCGACCGCCGCCCTCGCTTGCGGGGCGGTCAGGCGCCATGTTCAGGGCGCGAGCCGCGCGGGGTCGCGCGGCGCGGAACCCTCTTCCGGGAGATGCGGCCATGAAGAAGCTGAAGCTGAACGTCGAGGAGCTGACGCTGGACACCTTCGACGCGGCCGACGAGGCGCTGAAGGATGCCGACGGCACCGTGGAGGCGTTCGCGGCGACGCAGCAGTTCCGCTGCACCTACTTCTGCACCTACTCCGCCTGCACCGGGCTGCCCTGCTGACGCTGTGCCGCCGCCGCGAGACGAAGACCGGCCCGTGAGCTGCGATCGCTCCCGGGCCGCTCCTCATCCTCCGCGGGCGTGGGATCAAACCGCCGGCTCCTCCAGCGGCGGGAGCAGGCCGATCTCGCGGTAGACGGGGCGCATCACCTCGCGCAGCGAGGGGAGGCGCGTCGCGAACCAGGCAGCGGCCAGCACGCACGCGACGCCGCTCACC
>DASYJZ010000518.1:0-9804 GCA_035995965.1 Longimicrobium sp.
ACGAACCCGTGGGAGTTGATGCCGACGCGCAGCGTGGACGGATCGTGCCCCGCGCGCAGGCCGGCGTCGCGGTACAGCTCCACCAGCGGCGCGAACCGCTCCGGCTGCCCGCCGATGATCGCCAGCGCCAGCGGCAGCCCGAGCGTCCCCGCGCGCACCAGCGACTGCGGCGTGCCGCCCACCGCGAGCCAGACCGGCAGCGGCTCCTGCAGCGGGCGCGGATAGACGCCGAGGTCGTCCAGCGCGGGGCGCAGCCTGCCGGACCAGGTGACGCGCGCGCTCTCCCGCAGCTTCAGCAGCAGCTCCAGCTTCTCGGCGAAGAGCGCGTCGTAGTCTTTCAGGTCGTAGCCGAAGAGCGGGAACGACTCGATGAACGAGCCGCGCCCGGCCATGATCTCCGCCCGACCGCCGGAGAGCAGGTCGAGGGTGGCGAAGTCCTGGAAGACGCGCACGGGGTCGTCGGAGCTGAGCACCGTGACCGCGCTGGTCAGCCGGATGCGCGCCGTTCGCTCCTACGCTGCGGCCAGCACCACCGCGGGCGACGAGACGGCGAACTCCGGCCGGTGGTGCTCGCCCACGCCAAAGACGTCGAGGCCCACCTGGTCCGCCAGCTCGATCTCCTCGATCAGGTCGCGCAGCCGCTGCGCCGAGGAGACGGTCTCGCCCGTCTCCGGGTCCGGCGTGGTCTCGGCGAAGGTGTAGATCCCCAGTTCCACGTGCGCCCTCCAGGTGTGTTCATCTCACGAAAGGGACAGAGGTCACGGAGGGGCTCCCCGTGACCTCTGTGCCATCTCTGAGAATATTCAGTTACAGCGCGTTCTTTCGGCTCGGCCGCGGGGTGCTCCCCTGCTGGTTGAGTGGCGTGTCGACCTCCACCGTCGGCGGAAGCTCGCCGCGAGCCGCGAGCCATGCGGCCTCCTCCGGGTTCCGGCGCGGGCGGGTCATCCCCGTGCGATCGACACGCTTGAGGAGGTCCGCCATCCGCGCGCGGCGGCGGGCCCACATCTCCTCGAGCTCCGAAAGGTCCCAGACGATCTCGTCCGCACTCATCTCGAATTCCTCAGCGCCCGCGCAATCCGTCAACACGGCCTCACCGGTGCTCCATCGGTGATGGACTCATCGGAGTCACGGACCGCGTTTGCCATCCCTCCTGACGCATGGAACATATCGGTTTACCGATGGATCGGAACAGATGGGCGGCTTGCGGCGGCGCTGCCCGGGTCGGCAGATTTCCGGCACCACTGGTCATCCCGCTCCCGTTCGACCCGGCCTGAGTCTTCCTGGCCGCCTGTCATCCGGACATCCCATGCAAAAACGCTGGATCCTTCTCCTGCTGCTCGCGCCGGCGCCGGTCCAGGCGCAGAGCCGCGCTGACTCCGTCCTGATCGGCCGCGTCCTGGTGGCGGAGGACCGACGCGACTCCACCGACGCGGCCATCGCCGCGGGGCTGCGGCACGACGACCGCCGGGTGCGGCTGATCGCCCGCCGCGCCCTGGAGCGCATCCGCGATCCGCTCTTTGCCGCGCGCGATTCGCTGGTGCCGGTCGCCACGTCCCCCGTGTGGCCCGAGCCGGCGTGGCGGCTACGTTATCGGGCGCTCACCGCGCGACGCGAGGACTGCGGAGCGCTGCGCGCCGCGCTCGCCGACAGCGTCTGGCACGTGCGGCTGCGCGCCGTCGACCTGGTGGAGGCGCGGTGTGCAGGCGATTCGACCCTCGTACGCACGCTGAGCCGATGGGTCGACGCGCTGCCGCGCACCACCAGCCGGCGCGCCGCCGGGGAAGTATCGTGGCACGCGGGCGCCCATGCGGAGGTCGCGCTCGCGCGGATCGCGCCCCACCGGGCGCGGGCGAGGCTCGAGCGGCTCGCCACGCATGCCGATTGGCACGTCCGCATGTACGCCGCACGCGCCGCGGCCCTGCTCGCGGACACCCCGCGTCTGCGCAGGCTCACGCGCGACCCGAACGGCAACGTGCAGGAGGCGGCGATCGATGCGCTCGCGAAGCTCGCCGGCCACGCGGACGACGACGTGTACCTGCGCGCGCTCCACGGCGACGGGGCCCAGGCGGTTCGCGCCGCCGCGATCGCATTGAAGGGATCTCCCGATCCCCGCGCCCGCGCCACGGCGAACGAGGTGTTCGACCAGTGGGTACGCCACGCGAACGACTCGGAGCGCGATGCCCGCGTGGCCCTGCTCGATGCAGCCGGGCGCCCGGCGAGCGACGACCGACCGCCGGCGGATCGCGCCGATCTCCCGCCGGCCGCGGTCGCGCTCGCGCTCGCGCTCGGCCGTGACGTGCGCATTCGCGTCACGATGTCCAGCGCGAGCGGCGGGGGATCGTTCGTGGTGCGGCTCCGCGGCGACGTCGCCCCCACGATGGCCGCCCGCGTGCTCGCGCTGGTGCGCGGCGGCTACTACGACGGCGGCAACTGGCATCGCGTGGAGCCGGACTTCGTGATCCAGGGCGGTGGCCCGGGAACGAACGAATACGTCGGCTATCCCCACTACCTGCGCGACGAGCTGGGAACGGTCGCGCATCCCCGCGGCACCGTGGGGATGAGCACGCGCGGGCACGACAGCGGCGACGCCCAGTGGTTCATCAACCTCAAGGACAATCCCCGGCTGGTCCGCGACTACACCGTCTTCGCCGAGGTGACCGACGGGATCGACGTGGTCGACGGCATTCTCGAGGGGGATGTCGTCGCCTCGATGCGCGTGGAACCGCCGACCCGGACAGCAGGCGGGGCAAGGGCGGGCTCGGGAGCGGCGCGCTGACCGGTGGCCCGTACAGCGGCAGGCGCCAGGGATGCAGTGGACGGTCCGGCTCACTCGCGCGAGGGCCGGTCCGCGCACATCCACGCCGACGAGGTGAGGAGCAACCGACGCGGCCTGGAGAGCGCCAGGTTGGGATGATTGATGGGGCGACGAATACCATCTTCGCAGGATAGTTGTGCATCCGCCCCCCCGAAAGACGGCATCCCGAGCGGTGCCGCGGCCTGCCTGGTCCTTGACCAGGTCAGAGATCCAAGTACCCGCGTAGCGCGTCGTCGACCCCCGTCATCGAGGCGCAATCAAGCCGCGTCCTGACGACTCCGGTGATCCCGCCTGGGCTACGGGGCTTGCCCGATTCGCACTCGCTGAAGAGCGAAGGCGCGGCGATCACGACCTCGGAGGGCGCGCCGGGCAGCGTCGAGACCCAGGGTGCGGAGGACATGATCTCTCCGTGCTGTAGATCGACATCCTCCGCGTAGTAGATCGGGACAAGCAGCTGGTGACGCCGGCGAGCGGCGTAATCCGGTCGCGTGACCAGGATGGCGTACCGCGCGCCGATCCGTTCGCGGACCAGTGAGTGGAGCGCGACCACCTGGCCACGCTCGATCGTGCCGGCCGTGCCGGTGCCCACTCCGGTTCCGATGCCCAGGGCCGCCGAGAGGGACGCGCGGATTTCGTCGTTGTGGGCACGCGCGTACCCGACTCGATTGCCTGAAGCCATGGGCACCTCGCTCCTCAGGCGTACCATGAAGAAACGGCTCTCGGACAACTGTCCAGAGAGCCGTCTCCATCGGATGTCGAGCGCGGTTGCGCCTTCGACCTCTTCTGTGTTCTGGGTCGTGCCGTAGGCGAAGACCCAGCGAGCGGCCTCTTCGGCCGGCGAGTGTACCAGGAGCCACGGGCGTCCGGGTTTCCGGTCCGGATCAGGGTGCTCCTCAGTTGGCAGGTTGTAGATGTCCCCGATCCGGCTCATGCCCGCACGGCCACCCGCAGGTCGCGGCCGGTGGTACGGCCGATCACGCGCTGGCTTGCAGCGGCGTCAGCCAGGAACTCCGCATCCGGTTCCCAAGTGTCACCATCGGGGCGAGGTGGGAGCGGGAGCACTCCCTCCTCGAGCGGTTCCTGCCGCATCAGCTTCAGATCGACAGCCATGTTGGGGTCCTCCCGGTCGTCGTATTGCCGGCGGTAAAAGCGCCGCATCATCGAGAGCGAGATCTGCTGCCGGCTCCGGCTCGTTGTGGGCCGGTCGCCCCAGGCAACGCGCCAAGGCTCTTCCTCGTGCGTCAGCTTCTCGAGGAACTTCGCGGAATGCTCTCCGTAGACCGCGAGCACGTCCTGAAGCACAGTGAGCTCCTGCGGGGCGAATCGGAACCTTCTACGGGACCGCGGGAGCGTGTCGTACCGGAACTCCTTGTACTCCTGGTAGACGTGGTCCACCACCGGCCCGTGTGCCCATGCCTCGACGTCTTCATCGAAGAGCGGGTGGTCCAAGAGCGCCACGGCCCAGGCCTGCGCATAGTAGACCAGTTTCTGGAGCTTGAGGTTCGTGATCGAGTCACCGGCCCGCCGGTCGATCTCGTTCAGGAACCACGCGGCAACGTCGAGTGCGCTGTGCATGCTCACACGGTGGAGTGGGTACCCCCGAAAGATAGCCGAAACGCTCGTTGTTGTCGACCACGAGTATGAGGCGTACGCCACGTAAAGTCTCTCGTGGCTGCAATCTTCCGGTTTGGACCGTCGGCGTGCCTCCTCGATCGCGGAAAGTAGACCGGGCGCTCGCGATCACGCTTCCGCATGGAACGGAGGGAGTGGGATTCGAACCCACGAGGTGTCGCCACCCGCCGGTTTTCAAGACCGGTGCATTCAACCGCTCTGCCATCCCTCCAGCGCGAACAAGATACAAACGCGGGGCGGGGGCCGGTACCCTGACGCCTGCGCGACCTCGGCACCGCCACGGCCGTTTCACACAGAGGCGCGGAGAAACGGAGAGGGCTCGGCCGCCCTCGATGAATCTCCGCGGTGGTTGCGTGAGTAGAAGTCAGTGGGCGAACAGGAAGACGACGCCGACCAGCACGAACAGGACGACGAGGCCGAGCAGGACGAGCGCCTGCGGGCTGCGCCGGCTGGGCGGGATCGGGTCGGGTTGCTGCGTCACGGGCTGGGCGCCGCCCTCGAAGGGTGGTTCGCGGTCGGTCGCGGCCAAGGCGTCTCTCCGGCTGGCGGACGATGGACGAGGCGCAACCGGGGCCGCAACGGACGTGCCCGCGCCGTCCGCAGCCGGGCGCCGCCGCGCCTTGCGAGCGGCGGCAGGCGCGCCGAAGTTCAGCCCCGGCCACCCACCCGACCGGAACGAGCCTACGTGAAGAAGTGCCGCTACTGCGCTGAGGAGATTCGGGACGAGGCGGTGATCTGCCGGTTCTGCGGGCGTTCGCAGGCGGACGAGCCCGTGGCCGCGCCGGCGCCGCCTCCCGCGCAAGGGAGGCGCCTCCTCCCTTTCGCCATCCTCGGCGCCGTGCTGGCGCTCGCGGCGCTCGTCGCGCTCGCGCTGTGGCTCCGGCCGTTTCGCCCGCGCGCGCCACTCGGCCCCGGCGGCGTGGACACGGTGGCGCTGCACGACAGCGTGCGCACGCTCCGCGACTCGTTCCCCGCGTTCGCCGACCTCCCGGAGCTGTTCGACCAGGCGCCCGAGCCCGTCGCCCCGCCGCCGCCTCCACCCCCGCCGCCGCCCCCACCGCCCGCCACGGGCGACGTGGCGCAGTTCGACGACCAGAAGATCGGCGCGGGCGGGTACCTGTACTACCCGTTCGAGCTGGGCGACTCGCGCCCGTGCCGGCTGCGCGGGCGGGTGGAGACCACGGCGGGCGGCAGCCACGACCTGGACGTGATGGTGCTCGACGCCGACGGCTGGGCCAACTTCCGCTACAACCGCCGCGTGGACCCCGTCTTCCTGGAGCGCCGCACGGCCGCGGTCACGCTGGACGTGCCGCTGGGGCCCGGCACCTACTACTTCGTGCTCTCGAACCGCTTCTCCAGCTTCACCTCCAAGCTCGTCCGCGCCGAGAACGTGCACTGGATCTGCTCCGACGACCTCCCCGCCGACGCGCCGACGGACACCACGGGCCACGGCGAAGGGTAGCCACGGAGCGCCGATGGATCCGCACGGAGAAGCGGCCGCCGGAACCCGGGTCCGGCGGCCGCTTTCGTTCGTCGGGAGATGCGGGTCAGAGCGCGAGGCTGATCCCGCCCGCCACCTCGGTCCCGCCGACGCCGTTGCGGCCGAGCGGGAACGCGCGCCGCAGGTCGCCGCGCAGCGCCACGCCGCGCCTCACGTGCATCCGCGCGCCGACGCCGGGCGCCACCGTCAGCGCGGTGCTCGTCCCCGGCGTCGGCAGGCGCACCAGCCGGTCGCCGAGGTGCCACCGCCATCCACCTTCGCGTTGCACGGCCCCCAGCCCGAGCGTCACCACCGGGTCGAGCGCTCCGCGGCCGACGGCGCTCCACTCCGTGTGGACGCCGAACTCGGCGCGCGCGCTTCCGGGGCCGCCCGGGAGGCGCGCCGCGTATCCACCTACCGCAATGCGCTCCAGCACCGGGGCGGACGAGGGCACGCGCAGCAGCAGCCGCGCGCCCACGCCGCCCCCGCCGTCGCCCACCAGGGAGCGGCTGGCGCCGGTCGCGAAGTACTCGAACCAGCCGCGCGGAGCATGGGCCTGGGTACGATCGAACTGCTGGGAGAGCGCCCGCGCTGGGGCGGCGCAGAACAGTGCGGCGCAGGCGGCCGCGGGAAGGATTCGCTTCGACATCTTCTCACCTCCGTGGATCTATGGCATCTCCTTGAACGGGAAAGTGCCCTCCGCCCCAGTGCGGAGAGCACCCGATTTTTGCTGCAAACTGCACGCCAGCGTCCAGAAGCAAGGACGTTGCGGAGGATGATACCGGATTCCGCGATTGGCTGTGCGTTCCTGGAGTGTATCGATGGGCCGGCTATAGATCCTTCGGCCTGCAAGTCGTTGTGCCGACGATGTTTGCGGCGTGACCGGCCTCAGGATGACGTCGTTGGCGCTCGGGATGATGTCGTGTCACGCATGCAGAAGAGCCGCGGAGAGAGCTGCTGGCTCCCTCCGCGGCTCTGCGGCTCTGCGGCTCTGCGGCTCTGCGTGAGACCATCGGTTGCCGTTCAGCTCTCCGCGGCCGCAGCGGCCGGGGCCGGCGCGGCCAGGCTGATCTGGCGGTCGTGGAGGACGGGGACCACGTCGTGGCGGTCGGTCAGCGCGCAGAAGGCCAGGTCCTCGCGCAGCCCCACCTCCACGATCTGCTTGCCTGCCGCGGTCTCGCGGAAGAGCTCGTCGGGGTCGGGGTAGCGCAGCGCCATCGCCAGCGACGCCATGGCGCCGTCGTTCAGCTCCCAGTCCGCCTCGGCCGGGTAGCGCTCCATCAGCGCGGCGGCCATGGTCCCCGCGCACACCGCGTCCTCCAGCCCGAACTTCCCCTCGCGGCCGGAGCAGAGGAAGACCGGCTCGGCCCCGGTGCGCTCCAGGTCGTCGACCACCGCCGTCAGGTTCAGCCACGAGCCCACGATCACCCGCGACGCCCCGCTCGCCGCCATGGTGGCGCCGGTGCCGTTGGTGGTGCTCATCACGATCAGCTTGCCCCCCACCCGCTCGGCGGTGAAGTCGCCCGGCGAGTTCCCCAGGTCGAACCCCTCGATGGGGAGCGAGCGGCGCTCGCCGCAGAGCAGCACCTCTTCGCGCCCCAGCGTGTTGGCCAGGCGCAGCGCCTCCTCGATCTCCGCCACCGGGTAGAGCGCCCGCGCCCCCGCCGCCAGCGCCTCGACGATGGTGCTCGAGGCGCGCAGCACGTCGATCACCACCACGGTGCGCCGCGCGATGTCGCCGGGCATCAGCTCGCCCGGGGTGAGCAGCACGTCCAGCTTCATCATCCCGCCACCCGCTCGCTCATCATCCGGTCCAGGAACCGCGTGTCCACGTCGCCCGCCATGAAGGCGGGGTGGTCCATCACCGCCTGCAGGAAGGGGAGGGTGGTGTGCACCCCCTCGATCACCGTCTCGGCCAGCGCGCGGCGCATCCGCGCGATCGCCTCGTCGCGGGTGGCGGCGTGCACGATCAGCTTCATCAGCAGGCTGTCGTAGAAGGGCGGCACCTTGTAGCCGGCGTACATGTGCGTGTCCACCCGCACCCCCGGGCCGCCCGGCGGGTGGAAGGTGGCGATGGTCCCCGGCGAGGGCGCGAAGTTGCGCGCCGGGTCCTCGGCGTTGATGCGGCACTCGATGGCGTGGCCGCGGAGCTGGATCACGTGGTCCGGCAGCGTGAGCGGGAGCCCCGCGGCGGTGCGGATCTGCTCGCGCACCAGGTCGACCCCGGTGCACATCTCCGTCACCGGGTGCTCCACCTGGATGCGGGTGTTCATCTCCATGAAGTAGAACGAGCCGTCCTCGTTCAGCAGCATCTCGATGGTCCCCGCGCCCACGTAGTCGATCGCCTTGGCGCCGCGCACCGCCGCGTCGCCCATCTCCAGCCGCAGCGCCGGGGTGAGCGCGGGGCTCGGCGCCTCCTCGATCAGCTTCTGGTGGCGGCGCTGGATGGAGCAGTCGCGCTCGCCCAGGTGCAAAACGCGGCCGTGGCTGTCGCCCAGGATCTGGAACTCGATGTGGCGCGTCTTCGACAGGTACTTCTCCACGTACACGGTGTCGTCGCCGAAGGCCGCCGCGGCCTCGTTGCGCGCCATGGAGTACTGGCGCTCGAAGTCGTCGGCGTCCTGCGCCACGCGCATCCCCTTGCCCCCGCCGCCGGCCGCCGCCTTGATCAGCACGGGGAAGCCGATCACGCGCGCCTGCGCCAGCGCCTCGTCGGGATCGCCGATGGCGTCGGTGCCCGGGACGATGGGGACGCCCACCTCCTTCATGGTGCGCCGCGCCGCCGCCTTGTCGCCCATCAGGCGGATCTGCTGCGGCGTGGGGCCGATGAAGGTGAGCTCGCTGCGCTCGCAGATCTCGCTGAACTCGGCGTTCTCGGCCAGGAAGCCGTAGCCGGGGTGGATGGCGTCGGCCCCGGTGACCTCGGCCGCGGCGATGATGCGCGGCACGTTCAGGTAGCTCTCGCGCGCCGGCGGCGGGCCGATGCACACGTCTTCGTCGGCGAAGCGCACGTGCAGGCTCTCGCGGTCGGCCTCGCTGTAGACGGCCACCGTGCGGATCCCCAGCTCGCGGCAGGCGCGGATGACCCGCAGGGCGATCTCGCCGCGGTTCGCGATCAGGACCTTTCGGAACACGTCAGGACCGGCCGTTCGCTGGAAGGGTTTCGGGCGCGCCCTGCCACACTTCCTGCTCGCCGGGCGACACGCCGGAGACGCGGAGGGCGAACTCGCTGGGGTTCGAGGCGTAGTGCATCGCCCACTCGTAGCTGATCCACCCGCGGGAGTAGAGGTCGAGCAGGCTCTGGTCGAAGCTCTGCATCCCGTACTGCACCCGCCCCTCGGCGATGTGCTCGGGGATGCTCACCAGCTCGTCGCCCTTGCGGATCAGCTCGCTGATGGTGGCGGTGTTCACCAGCACCTCGGCCGCGGGAACGCGCCCCGGCCGGTCGGCGCGGGGGATCAGGCGCAGCGAGATGATGGCCTTCAGCGCGTTGGCCAGCACCTGCCGGATCTCGGCGTGCTGGTGCGGCGGGAAGAAGGAGATGATGCGGTTGATGGTCTGCGCCGCGTCCGTCGTGTGCAGCGTGGAGAGCACCATGTGCCCGGTGTCCGCGGCCTTCAGCACCGTCTCCATGCTCGGCCGGTCGCGGATCTCGCCCAGCATGATCACGTCGGGGTCCTGCCGCAGCACGTGCCGCAGCGCGTCGTGGAAGGAGAGCGTGTCGGCCCCCACCTCGCGCTGGCTCACCATCGACTTGAGGTCGCGGTGCAGGAACTCGATGGGGTCTTCGATGGTGACGATGTTCACCGCCCGCTGCTCGTTCAGCCGCCGCAGCATCGCCGCCAGCGTCGTCGACTTCCCCGACCCGGTGATCCCC
>DASYJZ010000519.1:0-3100 GCA_035995965.1 Longimicrobium sp.
CGCAGAGAACAGCTGCGCTCTCTCGGTTCCTCCGCGTTTCTGCGGCGCGTCAACTCCAGGTGTTCAGGCGGATCTGGTATGACGCGCTAATCTCACGGTAATCTCCGCGGGGTCCGGTGTA
Source organism: Longimicrobium sp. (assembly GCA_035995965.1). GTDB lineage: Bacteria > Gemmatimonadota > Gemmatimonadetes > Longimicrobiales > Longimicrobiaceae > Longimicrobium. The sequence goes on from DASYJZ010000519.1 coordinate 122, forward strand.
ATGGGTCGGTCAGCTTCGCCGGCTAGGTTGCGGGGCACGTCCGTCGTCAGGGCGGACGCGGCCGGGCCGGCGGGACGTTCCCGCGAACCCGGGGGGCACCCCATCACCGGGAGGGAATCGATGTACAGGTTCAGCCTGATCGTCCTCGCAGCGGCCGCCGTCGCGGCGAGCGCGGGGACGGCGAGCGCGCAGCAGGGGCAGAAGACGCGGGCGCCGGCGCACCCGGCGGCCGCTGCGCATGCCCGGACGGCCACGCACGCCGCCGCCACGGCGCACGCCCACACCGTCGTCGCCGCGGCCCCCGCCGCGCATCCCACGGCGTATCCCACCGCGCGCGCGATGGCCGACACCACGCACCCCAGGCCGGCGCACCACCGTCGCCACCGCCGCAGGCACCACGCGGCCACGCACACGGCGACGACGCAGCACCGGGCGGCGGCACACCACCCGGCACCGGCGGCCCCCAAGCCGCGCTGACGAACCGGCCAGGAGAAGGGGCAGGATGATGGGCCCGGGTGCGCGCGTGTGGATCTGCGCCGTGCTGGCGGCGGGGGCGGTGGCCGCTCCCGCCCCGTCGCGCGCGCAGGCCGCTGCGCTGCGCGACCTCCCGCTGGTGGAGGTACCGGTGCGGGGCCGCCCCGCGGGCGGCCTGATCGCGGTGCTGCTCACCGCCGACGGCGGCTGGGCGGGGCTGGACCGCGACGTGGCCGCCGGCCTCGCGGCGGACGGGGTGCCGGTGGTGGGGTGGAGCAGCCTCGACTACTACCGCCGGCCCCGCACGCCGGAGCTGGCCTCGGCGGACCTGGCGCGCGTGCTGCGGCACTACCTGGACAGCTGGGGCGGGCGGCGCGTGCTGCTGGTCGGCTACTCGTTCGGCGCCGACGTGCTGCCGCTGCTGGTCAACCGGCTCCCCGGCGACCTGCGCGCCCGGGTGGCGGGGGTGGCGCTGATCGGCTTCAGCCCCTCCGCCGTCTTCGAGTTCCACGCGTCCGAGTGGGTGGGCATCGTGCGCGGCCGGCGCTATCCCACCCTCGCCGAGGTCCACCGCCTGGCCGACGTGCCGCTGCTCTGCGTGTACGGCCGGGGCGATTCCGACGAGGCGTGCGCGGGGCTCGGGATGGCGAACGCGCGCGTGGTCGCCATCGCCTCGGGACACCGCATGGGCTCGGTCGCCGCCGCCGTGGGGCAGGAGGTGCGGCGCGAGGCGCGCGAGCTGGCGCATCCTCCCGGCGGGGGACCGCGGTAGCGAAGCGAGCTCGAAACAGAAAACGGCCGTCTCACGCTTTAGTTTCGAGTCTCGCCAAATGGGGGCGGGCGTGTATATTGTGCGCGCCCGCTCGCTTCGTTCCGCGGGCCCTGCTCTTCCAACAGCGAACGCAAAGCCGACGATGATCATCGGGGTCCCGAAGGAGATCAAGACCAACGAGAACCGCATCGCGCTCGTCCCCGCGGGGGCCGAGGCGCTGGTGCAGGCCGGCCACACCGTGCTGGTGGAGCAGGGCGGCGGGCTGGGGAGCGGCTTCGAGGACGAGCAGTACTCGTCCGTGGGCGCCCAGCTCCTGCCGGTGGAGGAGGTGTGGGCCCGTGCCGAGATGATCATGAAGGTGAAGGAGCCGATCGCGGTGGAGTACCCGCGCATCCGCGAGAACCAGCTCCTCTTCACCTACTTCCACTTCGCCGCCGACGAGGCGCTCACCCGCGCGATCATCGCCAGCGGCTGCATCGCCATCGCGTACGAGACGGTGCAGCTCCCCAGCGGCGAGCTGCCCCTGCTCACGCCCATGAGCGAGGTGGCGGGGCGGATGGCCATCCAGGCGGGCGCCAAGTACCTGGAGAAGTACTACGGCGGCCGCGGGATGCTGCTGGGCGGCGTTCCCGGCGTGGCGCCCGCCAACGTGCTGATCATCGGCGGCGGCGTGGTGGGGATCAACGCGGCGAAGATGGCCGCCGGCTTCGGCGCGCGCGTCACCATCCTGGACCTGTCGCTGGAGCGCCTGCGCTACCTGAGCGACGTGATGCCGGCCAACGTGGAGATGATCTACAGCAACCGGCACAACCTGCTGGAGCGGCTGGAGCACGCCGACCTGGTGGTCGGCGCCGTGCTGCTCCCCGGGGCCAAGGCGCCCAAGCTGGTGAAGCGCGACGACCTGAAGCTGATGAAGAAGGGCTCGGTGATCGTGGACGTGGCGGTGGACCAGGGCGGCTGCGTGGAGACCATCCGCCCCACCACGCACGAGAACCCGATCTACGAGGTGGAGGGGGTGATCCACTACGGCGTGGCGAACATGCCGGGCGGGGTGCCGCGCACCAGCACCCTGGCGCTCACCAACGCCACCTACCCCTACGCCGCCCGCCTGGCGAAGCTCGGCTGGGAAGAGGCCTGCCGCCGCGACCACTCGCTGCTGCTCGGGCTGAACATCGTGCACGGCAAGGTAGTGTACCCCGGCGTGGCCGAGGCCTTCGACCTGCCGCTGGCGCCGGTGGACGAGGTGCTGAAGGCGAGCTGAGGATACGGCAGGGGACAGGTTGCAGGGGACAGGGGACAGCCAGCGGGATTGCGCGCGGGCGGTCCCCGGTTCGTTTCACGACGGGTTGGATTCACGACGGGTTGGATTCACGACGGGTTGGAAACCCGTCGCTGGAACGGCACGAAGTCCGCCTGCGCGGACTGCACCCTCGGCATCTGCGCGCCGGGCCGAATCCGGCGAGAGACGGTTGTTCAGCACGAGCGAGAGGACGTCATCCTGAGCGTCAACGCGCGCGTAAAGTGCAGTGGAGAAACAGCCTGGCGGCGAAGGATCTGTAACCGAGGCTGCGAAATCGTCCGAGGATCCCCACCGTCCTCTTCGGACCCCTTTTCATCCCGTCCGACCAGCGAAGACTCCGATGCACGTCCGCTTCCGCCGCCTTCCATCGAATCCCGACCTGCCGTTGCCGTCGCGGGAGACGGCGGGCGCGGCGGGGTTCGACGTCGCCAGC
>DASYJZ010000520.1:0-3878 GCA_035995965.1 Longimicrobium sp.
CCTCCACCGCTTGGAGCTGCACCAGCCGCAGCACCCGCCCGCCGGCGAAGTTGTGGGTGTTCTCCACGCACACCGCAGAGGTCCGCGGCAGGTAGGGCGACGCGGGCCGGATCGCCTCGGCCACGTCTTCGGCGCGGAGGAGGCCGTCGCGGGTGGGGACGGCGCGGAACTGCACCCCGCCGAGCTGGGCCGCGGCGCACTCCTCCCAGTTCAGCATGTGCCCGGTGGCGTCGATCACCGCCTCGCTCCCGGGCTCCACCAGGGTGAGCATGGCGGCCGTGTTCGCCATCACCCCGCTGGGGAAGAAGAGAGCGCGCTCCTTTCCCAGCAACTCGGCGGCGAAGCGCTCCAGCTCGGCCGCCGTGGGGTCATCGCCGAGGACCGCGTCACCCACCTCGGCCTCGGCGATGGCGTGGCGCATCTCCGGCGAGGGCCGGGTGACGGTGTCGGAGCGCAGGTCGACGACGGCTTCGGCGGTCGGGGGCGGCATCGGGCTCGCTCGGCTCGGGTTGACGGGATGCGACAAAATCCCCCCGCGCCACCGGCCTCGCAATCCCCCGTCGTCCGTCGCGTCAGCCGGCGGAGAGCTCCTCCTCGGGCCCATCCGCCGGCTCGCCTGTGCCCTCCGCCGGCCCGCACGCGACGCGGGCGCGCTCCGTCCCGTCCATCCCCAGCGCCCGCAGCACTTCGCGGAGCACGCTGCCCAGCTCGTCCATCGCTCGGCTCCGGGTGCGTTCTGCACGCGAGGGCACAAAACAGACGCAGATGGACGCAGCCCGGACCGTCCGCCGTGTACGCAGCCGATCATCTCCCGTCCAGTGACGTGCAGTTTATCTCACCCGGCGGCGCAATGCAAGCTTTTTGTATCGCATGTCCATTTATGGATCGATTGGAGTGCGCTTCGGCGGGTTGATTCCGAGGGTCGAGTATAGATCCTTCGGCCTGCTGACTACCCTTCACGCTGAAGGCAGGGCGTGGTCGGCCTCAGGATGACGTCTGGGCGGAGGGCGGTTTGATCGTCTATTCAAGGTCTATTCAAACAAGTACGGGCATGACGAAGAGCCGCGGAGGCGCGGGAGGAGCAGCGCTTCTCCTCTGCGTCTCCGCGGCTCTGCGTGAGATTGCAGTTGCCGTTGCCGGAATCAGACCGAGCAGTAGTACAACCGTGCCGGCAGGATGTTGAACGGCTCGAACGCCTCGCGGATCTCGTTGAACTCGCGGCGCAGGAAGCGCTGCACCTCGCGCGAGAACTGGTAGACCAGGAAGCGGCCTCCGGGGGTCAGCGCCTCGCGCGTGGCGCGCACGATGGACTCGCTGACTTCGGGGGGCATGGTGCTGAAGGGGATGCCGGAGATCACGTAGTCCGCCTGGTCCAGCCCCAGCTCCCGGAGCACGCGCCCTACGTCGGCCGCGGAGCCGTGCACCACGGTCAGGCGCGGATCGGGGATCGCCTCGCGCAGGAAGCCCACGAAGTCGTCGTTGGTCTCGAACACCACCATGCGCGCGTCGGGGCGCATCCGGCGCAGCACCTCGGCGGTGATGTTGCCCACGCCGGGGCCGTACTCCACCAGCACCTTCGCGCGGTCCCAGTCGACTTGGCGCATCAGGTCGTGCACCAGGAAACGCGAGCTGGGGATGATGGAGCCGAGCATCCGCGGGTGCTTGAAGAAGTTGCGCGCGAAGAGGATCACCTGCCTGCGCCGCGTAGCCCTGGTCATCGCCATCCGCGTCTCTCTTCTCGTCGGGTGCGTGGTAGTAGGTCCGGCCGATGCCGGCGCAGGCGCACGATGCGGGCCGCCGTCCACTTGGCAGGACCGGCGGCCCCAGTGTTTCGACCCTCTGCGAACGCCCGGCGACGCCGGGCGAAGGGCCGCAGTCTACGTCGCCGCCGCGCCGCTGTCCAGCGCCGCGTGCGCGACGGCGGGCGGAGAGCGAGGCGCACGCGCCGGAAACGCGCCACCGCGTGCTGCGGCCATGCACGCGAGAGCCCTCCCCCGCATGGCGCGGGAGAGGGCGTCGGTCCGGAGAAGCGGCCGGCGCTAGCGGCCCATGCGCGTCCAGAGCATCACCGCGCCGCACTCGTTGCCGGGGTGGTTGCGGATGAACTCCACGGGGATCGAGGACGAGCCGTAGACCTCCACGCCCTCCAGGTCCTCGGGGCGCACCAGGTCGTCCACGCTGGTCGCGTTGCCGAACATGCTCACGTCCATGCCGTCGATGTACACCTGCGGCTCGCAGCCGCCCCGCCCGCGGATGGCCATGCCGCCGCGGCGCGTGGCCCGGAACGCGAGCCCGGGGATGCGGCGCAGCAGGTCGGAGGTGCGCGAGGCGCGCACCTGCTCGATCACGTCGCGGGTGAGGAAGTGCCCCTGCCGGCGCCTGCCGGAGCGCTCGTAGAAGCCGGCCAGGCGCGCCGAGGGTGCGCGCGGCGCCGTGCTCACGCGCATGGGGTCGAGCGCCACGGCGTACGAGGTCATGCGGAAGACCAGGTCGATGGAGTCGAGCCGCGCGATGTTCAGGTCGCCGGAGAGGAGCGACTCGTACCCCAACCGCGCCGCCGCGACGCGATAGGTCCCCGCGCCGGGCACGGGCAGCACGAAGCTGCCGTCGTCGAAGGTGCGTGCCTGGGCGCGCACGGTGCCTTTGTCGCGCAGCTCCACGATGACGGCGGGGACGGGACGGTCGGTGCCGCGCTCCAGCACCTTCCCGTAGACCGACTGGGCGGCGGAGGGGGCGACGGATGCCGCGAGGAGGGCGGCGGTGAGCAGCGGACGCATGCGGGGCCTCCCGCGCGGGGGAGCAGGGTCCAGCCGAGGTGGGAGCCGGACGGGGGAAGCGGCGGAGGGGCCGCCGCGACTGTAACGCACCGGGATGCAATTTTCTGGCACGCGGCGCGCCAGCGTATCCTCATGCAGATTTAATCGTCGTGGCGCTGGCGCCGGCGCGCAAGGGGCACGGCGACACGGCCCTTCCCGGTGGAGCGCCGCGGCACGCAGATTGGGGAGGGTGGAGCGCGGCGGGGCACCGCCGGGTACTGGGCGACGGACGGGAGCGGATGAGCGACACGTCGGGGGAGCGGACGGGCGGGGGATGGGGCGGCGTGGCGGAGCTGCGCCGGCAACTGCGCACGGTGCCGAACCAGCTCACCGCGGCGCGGCTGGCGCTGGTCCCGGTGCTCTGGGTGGTCGCGCTCCTCGGCCGCCCGGTGTGGCTGGGCGTGGGCGTGATGGTTGCCTCGGCCACCGACATGCTCGACGGCTGGCTCTCGCGGCGGTGGAACCAGACCAGCGAGTTCGGCAGCCGGCTGGACTCGGTGGCCGACCACCTGCTGGCGGTGTCGACCACGCTCTGGCTGGTGCTGCTCAGGCCCTTCTTCTTCCGCGAGCAGCGGTGGCCGCTGATCGCCTGGGCGGCGTTCGCGCTCTTCGTGCTGCTGGTGAGCTGGCTGAAGTTCCGGCGCGTGGTGAACCTGCACCTCTACACGTCGAAGGCGGCGGTGATTCTCGCCTTCCTCTTCGGCATCCCCCTGCTCCTCTTCGGGCGCTACAGCCACGCGCACTTCTGGATCACCCTGGCGGTCTGCTCCCTGGCCGCCGCCGAGTCGCTCGCCGTGATCCTCACGCGCAAGCGGGTGGACGAGAACATCGGCTCGATCCTGCTCAGGAAACGATAGGTCTCACGCGCGGAGCCGCGGAGCCGCGGAGAAACCACCCGGATTTTCTGCGTCTCCGCGTGAGGCAGTAGTCTTTTCCCCGCCGGAGGTGCAGCCGTATGTTGCCTCGACGACAGAGCCACGATCCACCCTGCAGGAGTCTGAGACCATGATTTCCATCGCCCCTGGGCGAACGCTGTTCCGCGCGGCCCTCGCGGCCGCTCTC
>DASYJZ010000521.1:0-4851 GCA_035995965.1 Longimicrobium sp.
GCTTGCAGGCTGGGACCGCGGCAGGCAGAAGACGGTGGAGCGGTCCACGCCGGTGTTGGAGGTGGCCTTCTGCCGCGCGACCACCATGATCTCGTAGAACCCGGCCGCGGGCATGCTCCATTTCGCCTGGAACTGACTGGGCGTCCCGGCGTACGGCAGCGCGACGGTGTCTACCAGCCGCGGCGGTCCGTCGGCGAGCTCGTACACCAGCGCGGTCACGGTGAAGTCGCCCTGCGGCCAGGGCGCGGGCGCGTTCGGCTCCGGCTCGGCGAGCGGGCAGCCGCACATCATCCCCACGTTCGCGCGGATCGTCACCGGGCCCGGGGCTGCGAGCTGCGTGTGGGTGGCCGGCTCCACGATCTCCACCAGCTGGCCGGGGATCACCACCTGCGGTCCCTGCTCGCCGCGCAGGTCCATCCCGGGCGCCACCCACTGCTGCACCGTGGCGCGGCGGGCGGACTGCAGCGAGCCGAGCGGCCCGTACACGGCGACGTCCAGCAGGCGCGGCTGGTCGAGGTCGACGGAGAACGCGAAGACGGACGACTGCGCCACCGGCACCGGCGTGCCCCACAATCGCGGCTGCCCCATGATCTCCGCCGTCACTCCCGAGTCTCCGCGGACGCGGCCGCTCGCCACCAGCTCGCCCGTCCCCGCGTCGCGCACGGTGACCTCGGCCCCGCCGATGTCGTTGCCCAGGAACTTCCCTCCCGCCGCGATCACGCGCACCTCGATCGTCGTCTTCTCGGGCATCGTCGGTCCGCGTCTGATGGGATGCTGCGTCGGGCCGCTTTCCACTGGCTCGGCCCGAGGGGTACATTCGCGCGTCGCATGGTAAGCGTCACCCCAGAGGCGAGCAAGACGAACCCGTGAGCACCCGACGCCCCTTCCGCGCGCCCGCGCCCAACGAGGCGGTGGAGCACCTCCGCCATGCCGACCCCGTGCTGCGCGAGGTGATCGACCGCATCGGCCCCATCGAGCTCACCCGCGAGCCCGACCTGTGGTGGTCGCTGGTCGACGCCATCATGAGCCAGCAGCTCTCGGTGAAGGCGGCGTCGACCATCATCGGCCGGCTGGCGGCGCTCGGCGCGACCGGCCGCCCCACCCCCGCCGAGATCCTCGCGGCGGACGACGGCGCGCTGCGGGCGGCCGGGCTCTCCCGCGCCAAGGTGCGCTACGTGAAGGACCTCGCTGCGCGCTGGCTGGACGGCTCGCTCCACCACGCGCGCATCCCGGCGATGGCGGACGAGGAGGTGATCGCCGAGCTCACGCAGGTGAAGGGAATCGGCACCTGGACGGCGGAGATGATCCTGATCTTCACCCTCGGCCGCCCCGACGTGCTCCCGGTGGACGACCTGGCCATCCGCGTCGCCGCCCAGCAGCTCTACGGCCTCCCGGAGCGCCCGGGCCGCGACGAGCTGCTGCGCATCGGCGAGCCGTGGCGGCCCTGGCGCACCCTCGCCTCGCGCTACCTCTGGCGCAGCCTGGGGAAGACGCCCCCCGTCGTACCCGCGCCGGAGCCGTCCTGATCGCCGCGCCGGCTCGCCCCCGCAGGCGTCGCGAATCGGGAAACTTCGTAAAAACACCCGCCGCGCCACGTTTTTTCGTCCCTCCTCCTAACTCGTTGCGATTTTTCGAGATGCAACGAATCGCAGCTGAGCGGGGTTTGGCACGCCTCTTGAGATAACCGCAAGCGCAACTTCGAGTTGCAGGCTAAGCGCGACGAGGCGCCCTAACGGTGGGGCGCCTCGTATTTTTTACCGGGGATGATGGGGGGAACGATGAACGCGCTGAAGACGCTGGCAGCCGCGGTGGCGGTGAGCCTCACACTGGATGCCTGCGCGGCGGGCGGGACTGCCACGGGCGCGGCGCGCCTCCCCGACGGCCCCTCCCCCGGCCGCACCACGGCGGACGCCGCCGCGGTGCAGCCGGCGATGCTCAAGGTGAGCAACTACAACTGGATGGACGTGGTGGTGTACGCGGTGCAGGGCGGTATCCGCGTGCGGCTCGGGCAGGTCACCAGCATGAGCAGCGCCAGCTTCCGCCTTCCCACCCGGATGGTGGGCAACACCGTGCAGAGCGTGCGCCTGATGGTGGACCCCATCGGCAGCACCGAGGGGTGGCAGACGGATGGCCTCAGCATCCACGCCGGGCAGCAGGTGCAGTTCAACGTGCAGAACTCGCTGTCGTTCTCGAGCGTGATGGTCGGCGGCTGACGCAGCGCGGCCGGCGCGGCTCGCCGGCGACGACCCGACCGCCGGGGCGGCAGACCCTCTGCCGCCCCGCAGTCGTTCCACGAAGATCAATTCCAGGAAAGGCTGCAACGTCTGGCCGCTTTCAGACGCTTTGCGGCGGCGGCGGCCATGAACCGTTACGATGTGGACGGCGGACGCTCCGACGGCCTCACCACGACCCGTGCTCCGCATTCCAGCGCGCCACCTCGGTCCACGACCTGCACGGGAGATACGGCGCGGATGACCCTGCCTGAGGCGATCTCGCAATTCCTGTTTCACTGCCAGTACGAGAAGAACCTCAATCAGAAGACGCTGAAGGCGTACGGCACCGACCTGCGGCAGATGAACGAGTTCCTGGGCCAGATCGGCGCCACGGAGGCCGTGACGCTCATCGACAAGACCCACCTGCGCAGCTACATCCGCCACCTCTATACCTTTCTGGCCGAACGCAGCCTGAAGCGGAAGGTGGCCACGATGAAGTCGCTCTTCCACTTCCTGGAACGGGAGGACGTGATCCCGGTCAGCCCGTTCCGGAAGATGGACGTGCGCATCCGCGAGGCCCGCCGGCTTCCTCGCACCGTGCCCATCGACCAGATCACCCGGCTCTTCAAGCACGTGTATGCCGCGCGCGACGCCGCCAAGGAAGGGACCATCAAGCATGGGGCGCTCGTCCGCGACCTTGCGGTGCTGGAGGCGCTCTTCGCCACTGGCGCACGCGTCGCCGAGGTGTGCACCCTGACCTCCGAAGACGTCGACCTGGTGCGCAGCCGCATCCGGATCCTGGGCAAGGGCTCCCGCGAGCGGATCGTTCAGCTTTGCCACCCTGAGGCGATTGCTGCGCTGCAAGAATACCGGGCGCAGCCGCAGAACCCCGACTCCCGCTGGTTCTTTGCCAACCGCTTCGGGAGGCGGCTCTCAGAGCAGTCCGTGCGCGCGATCCTGCGGCGGCACACGGTTGCGGCCGGGCTGGTGCTGCATGTGACACCACACATGTTTCGCCACTCCGTCGCCACGCTGCTGCACGAAGACGGCGCCGACATCCGCTACATCCAGCACCTGCTCGGCCACCGCTCGATCGCCACCACGCAGATCTACACCGAGGTGGGCGAATCCAGTCAGCGAGACATGCTGCTCCGCCACCACCCCCGACGCCACATACAAACGACTGACGAATCCTCTTTCGGGCGAACTCGTGAATTGATATAGTGTGGTTGCGGGGGTTTCCCTGACAAACCGTAGATAACTAGAGATTATCAAGCGCGCGACGCTGCTGCCGAGGTTTCCTAAATGGCCCGCAAAACAGCCGTACTCGTTCTAGCTGCCAATCCCAAAGACACGCCCGGTCTCAGGCTGGACTACGAAGTTCGCGAGATCCAATCCGGTCTACTTCGAAATCGATCCAGAGTATTTCAGATCCGTCAAGATTGGGCAGTTCGCCCCCGGGACGTGCGCCGAGCGATGCTTGAGCATCGCCCCAGCATTGTCCATTTCTGCGGCCATGGTAGCGGTGAAGAAGGGCTGATCCTCGAAGATGACGGCGGCACGAGCCAGATCGTCTCTACCAGCGCGATCGCGGGCCTGTTCGCGCTTTTCAGCCAGCAGGTAAAATGTGTGGTTCTCAACGCGTGTTTTTCGGAAAGCCAAGCCAGAGCAATCGCGCAGCACGTCGAGTGCGTGGTAGGAATGAACCGGGCGATCACCGACCATGCGGCCATTGAATTCGCAATCGGGTTCTACGACGCCGTCGCGGCAGGCGAAGAGTACGACGTCGCGTTCCGGTTTGGGTGCAACGCGATCGAGCTAGCCGGACTTCCGGGTCACCTGATTCCCGTCCTCATTCGAAAAGAGGGGGATTTTGTTGTTCCGACGGTCGCTCACACCTCGCGGATCGGGCGTAGTGCCGCGCGAACCCGATCAGCAGGAGACGAGCTCGCCGTCAGGTCCCTACGAGAACTGAACGCCTCCGGCTGGTCAACGGCCGATGTGATGAAGCGACTAGAGCAGCTAGACTACGAGAACGTGGCCGGTCTCGATGCAGCGTCGGAAGGCTCGGTTGCCCAGTGGGAGATGATTGCCGACAGCAACCCCGACGGTTACGCATTTCTGGTAGACGGGGGAAACGAGATCGTAGGATATTGGCACTTTGAAGCATTGCCTGACGATCTATTCGCACGCACTCTCGAAGGCGAGATGGAAGACTGCGAGATCACCGTGGACACAATAACGTTTCTGTGCGCTCCAGGGGTATTGCACCTCTATTTCATCATCTTCGCCGTGGAAAAGCCATTTCGCGGTTTTCGCGCGAACCGTTTGCTTCTGGACGCGTTTATGGATCGTCTCGAGGAGCTCGCGACCGGTGGCATTTACGTGAGAAGCATCAGTGCCAACGCATTCACTCCGGAAGGGGTCGGGATGTGCAAGACTCTCGGAATGCGGTATGTGCGACCGCATCAACGGCTGGGATTGATCTACCATCTTGACATGAAGGAGTCAGAACTCCTGCTTCGATCTAAACCGCACTTAGGTGCAGCCATAGTGGCTCTTTAGCGGCACTGGGGGATACGCTGATGCATGCTGCTGCCTCGAGCGCCCCTCCGGTTTGATGTCGTAGGGGGTCACT
>DASYJZ010000522.1:0-4172 GCA_035995965.1 Longimicrobium sp.
GCGCGTGGGCGGCATCGGGCGTCTCCGCGGCCCAGTAGCGCTCCAGGAAGTCGTCCAGCCGCTCGACCGGCGCGGCGAGCGCGAAGAAGTCAGCCCAGTCGTCCAGCAGCGTGCCGGCGGCGGCGGCCAGGTAGCCGCCCTCCACCAGCCGCCAGTCGTCGCGCTCCTCCACCACCAGCCGCCCGGCGGCATTCAGCTCCGGGCTGGCGAAGGCGCCGGCCGCCTCGTCCCAGTCGCGGTACCAGCCGTCGGGGAAGCGGAACACCTGCGGCTCGGCGTGCAGCACCCAGCGCCAGCGCGGGAACAGCGGCACCAGCGGTGCGAACCAGCGCGCGAAGTCCGACACCCCCGCCGACACGAAGGTGGCCCCCGACCCGGCGGCGGCCGGATCGCCCGGGTGCAGCGCCGCCGCGGTGTCGGGCGGGCGGGAGATGCGCAGGCCGTTCATGGCAGGGCTCCAGGCGCGGGGAGCGGCGTGCTCGGGCGGAGCTTGCTCGGGGGGAGTGCGGTCCGAACGGAGGGCTGGGACAGGAAGATAGGCTGGTCCCCGGCGCTTCGGAAGATCGGGGGACGCGAGCGAAGAGCTGGGTGGTTGCGAGCGTAAGTGTTGCTCGTCCGGGCTCGAGGGCTCACGAACGGTCCGGCAACTGATTCGATCAGGGGGTCTGGGGGCGAGCAGGCATCCATGCTGCTCGTCCGCCTCCAGGCGATGCAGACAAGGAGGCCCAACCGACGGAGAGCGTCTGCAGGTAGCGCTCGCGCTGAGTGATCGAAATTTTGATGTAGAGCACCCAGGGCCTCCATCCTTCGATCGGTCAGGATTGGATGCGGCCGGTCACCATCGAATGGATGTCGCGGGAGGGAAAACGTCGAGGATCGCACTCCACCTCGCTTCGCACAGCCACGAATCCGCGGCAACGAGCGTGAGAAGGGGAACGAGCAAGTTCCCCCTGATGACGCAGTTGAGAATGGTTCGGCTGCGGGAGCGGCAGCCTGTCGCGAAAAATTTTTCGATGGGCCTCCGCGCATTCCGACGCCTCAGATCCCCACGCGAGCCCACTCGCCACGCAACCAGGTGACGCAACCGTCATCCGACGTCCGACGCTGCGCTGCCGAAGAGGATCAATGCGAGGGCGACGACCACGAGATTGCCAGGCCGGCCGTTGGAAGCCGTCCCCACCCGCGTGCGCAGGAAGAAGCGGTACGCTCTCTGCGACTCTGCCTGAGATCGATCCGCCGAGTCGTACGCAACGAAAAAGGCCGCACGTGCTCCGCGCGGCCTCGGTCTTCCAACTCGTCGCCTACTCGGCGGACTTCTTCCGCGGCGGGCGCTGGCGCTTGCGCGGGTACGGCACCTCGGCGGCGTACTCATCCTTCACGCGCCGCAGCAGCCAGGTCTCCACCGCCGACGCGGAGGCGGGGACGTCGGCACCACTGCGGCGCAGCCCCTCGAAGATCGCGCGGATCTCGGTGGTGGCCCGCTCCACGCCCTGCGGCAGGATCAGCTTCAGCGGGGTGGGCGAGGAGGCGGCCTGCCGCGTCTCGGCGGCCTGCATCACGCCCGTGCCGTGCTTCTGCTGGTAGAGGCGCGCGATGGCCTCGCGCGTGCGGTCGTGCGGCGTCTCGATGTCGCCGCCCACGAACCGGCGCACGGCCTCGCGCCCGCGGCCGATCAGCCGCCCCGCCTCGCGCAGGTTGCTGTCGGCCACCAGCTCGGACATGAAGCGACGCAGCTCTTCGACGGGGATCTCACGCCACGCCGCGAGCCGCCGGGGCTCCAACTCCGGCTGCCTCTTGGCCTTACGGCCACTTTGTCCTTCATCGTTAGTTGGACACTGGGGATCGTACCGCGCACCGTCCAGTCGCGCAAGTGCGCCGCAAAAAAGAGTGTGGAAGTGGCACGCGCGTCCCACTCCATCCCCATGCCGCTGCTACTCCCCGGCGTCTCCGAGCGCCCGCCGCTCGGCCGCGGCGGTGAAGGTCCGGTACGCGGCGGCCAGGGCCTCCTGGACCCGCTCCCCGCCTGCCTCGGGCGGCAGGGGTCCGAGTTGCCGCAGCACGGCGTCCGCAACGTCGGGCGCGCGGGGGGCGAACCGGAGGGAGGCGAGCTCCGGACCCGCGCGCCAGAACCCGCCCGTCCGCGGTCCGGCGGGCTCTGGCGCGGAGGGTGTCGCCGGCTCCGTGCCGGGCTCCGCATCCGCGTCTCCCGACGAGATGCCCCGGAGCTCGCGCAGGCGCTCCAGCAGGCGCTCGCGCGGCCGTCCGCGCCAGGCGAGCACCAGGAACGGGTCGTCGTCGAACGCCTCGGCCAGGATGTAGTAGGTGGCGGCGGTGTGCTTGCACGGGTTCGCCCAGTCCGGGCACGAGCAGTCGCTCCGCAGCTCGTCGGGCGTCGCCGGGAAGAGGGAGAGGCCCGCCGCGGCGAAGGCCTGCTCCACGTCGCGCGGCATCTCGCCCGCGAGCAGCGCGGCCAGGTAGAGCGCCTGCGCCGCCAGCTCGCGCTCGGCCCGTTCCCACTGCGCGTCCGTGAACGGCTTCAGGTCGAGCCGCACGGCGTAGGGCTCGGAACGCGAGCCCTGCACCCGCGCCGTGACCCGCCCGGGGTGCACGCGCAGATCCATCACCTGCCCGGTGCGCGCGTAGCTCCTGCCCCGCCCCAGCCGCGAGGTGTCGGCCACGGCCTGCAGCGCGTCGAGGAATCGTTTCGACCACCAGCTCTCGCCGATCTCCCCGCGCCGGCTGCGGGCGGGGATGCCGTCCTTCGCCGCCCGGCGGGGGCCGTGCTCGTACGCCCACCAGTCGCTCATGGCCGCCTCCTCATTCCGCCACCGCGTCGGCGCCGAGCGCCACCACGCGCCGCAGCTCGGCGGTGGAGAGCTCCGTCAGCCACGCCTCGCCCGTGCCGAGCACGCTCCCGGCCAGCGCCTTCTTCTCCTCGATCACCTGGTCGATCCGCTCTTCCAGGGTGCCGGCGCACACCAGCTTGCGCACCTGCACGTCACGGCGCTGGCCGATGCGGAAGGCGCGGTCGGTGGCCTGGTCTTCCACCGCCGGGTTCCACCAGCGGTCGAAGTGGATCACGTGGTTCGCCGCGGTCAGGTTGAGCCCGGTGCCCCCCGCCTTCAGCGAGAGGAGGAGCACCGGCGGGCCGTCGGCACCCTGGAAGCGCGCCACCAGCGCCTCGCGGGCGGCCCGCTGCGTGCCGCCGTGCAGGAAGGGCACCTCGCGGGCGAAGCGCTCCTCCAGGCGCCGCTGCAGCAGCATCCCCATCTCCGCATACTGGGTGAAGACCAGCGCGCGGTCGCCCACCTCCAGCAGTTCCTCGACCACCTCCTCGAGCCGGGCCAGCTTGCCCGAGCGCCCGGCCAGCGCCGAGCCGTCGCGCACGAGCTGCGCCGGGTGGTTGCACACCTGCTTGAGCTTCAGCAGCGTCGAGAGCACCAGCCCGCGCCGCTCGATCCCCTCGCTCTTCTCGATGCGCTCCAGCATCTCGTCAACCGTGGCCTGGTAGAGCGACGCCTGCTCGCGGGTCAGGTTGCAGAAGACCTTCATCTCCTGCTTGGCCGGGAGGTCCCGGATGATGGAGCGGTCGGTCTTCAGGCGGCGCAGGACGAAGGGGCGGATGAGCCGCTGCAGCTCGGCGGCGCGCTCCGCGTCGCGGTAGCGCTCCACCGGGATCGCGAAGCGGCGGCGGAAGTCCGCTGCGGTCCCCAGCAGGCCGGGGTTGAGGAACTCCAGGATCGACCACAGCTCGGCGAGCTTGTTCTCCACCGGCGTGCCGGTGAGCGCCACGCGGTGGGGCGCGCGGAAGGAGCGGACGGCCTGGGCCTGCCGCGCGGCTGCGTTCTTCACGTTCTGCGCCTCGTCGAGCACCACGCGTCCCCACTCCACCGCCGCCAGCTTCTCGCGGTCGCGCGCCGCCAGGGCGTAGGTGGTGAGCACCAGGTCGCTGCCGCCGACTGCCTGGCGCAGCGCGTCTCCGCTCAGCCGCTCTCCGCCGTGGTGCACGTGCACCGTCAGCCCCGGCGCGAACTTCGCCGCCTCGCGCTGCCAGTTCCCCACCAGCGACATCGGGCACACCAGCAGCGTGGGCGGCGGCCGGCGCTTCCTCCGGGGCGCGCGGCCCGGCCGCTCCGCCACCAGCAGCGCGAGCAGCTGCACCGTCTTCCCCA
>DASYJZ010000523.1:0-3989 GCA_035995965.1 Longimicrobium sp.
GGAAGGCGGAGGAGCTGAAGGAGATCGTCGCCGCCGAGAACGCCACGCTGGTGATCTTCGACGACGAGCTGTCGCCGGCGCAGGGGCGCAACCTGGAGAAGGTGGTCGGCACGCGGCTGATGGACCGCGCCGAGCTCATCCTCGACATCTTCGCCACCCGCGCCCGCAGCGCCGAGGCCCGCGCCCAGGTGGAGCTGGCACAGCTCCAGTACCTGCGCCCGCGCCTCACCCGCATGTGGGCCCACCTCTCCCGCATCCGGGGCGGCCCGGGGATGCGCGGCCCGGGCGAGACGCAGCTCGAGACCGACCGGCGGATGGTGGACATCCGCATCTCGCGCCTCAAGGACGACCTGGAGCGCGTCGCCCGGCAGCGGGTGACGCAGCGCAAGGGCCGCGCGGGGGAGCTGCGCGTGTCGCTCGTGGGCTACACCAACGCGGGGAAGTCGTCCATCCTGCGCGGCCTCTCCGGCGCCGACGTGTTCGTGGAGGACCGCCTCTTCGCCACCCTCGATCCCACCACGCGCGACGTGGAGGTGGGCGACGGCTACGAGGTGCTGCTCACCGACACCGTTGGCTTCATCCGCAAGCTCCCGCACCACCTGGTCGCCAGCTTCCGCGCCACCCTGGAGGAGGCCGCCGAGGCCGACCTGCTGCTGCACGTGATCGACGCGTCGCACCCCGGCTGGGAGGAGCAGAAGGACGTGGTGGACCGCGTGCTCGCCGACCTGGGGATGAGTGACCATCCCCAGGTGCTCGTCTTCAACAAGGTCGACCGGCTGACGCACGGCGAGGAGGAGGCGCTCAAGGCGCGCAACCACGGCCGCGAGTCGCTCTTCGTCTCCACCGTGGAAGAGGGGAAGCTGGAGCCGCTGCGCGAGCTCCTGCGCGGCCGGGCGCGGAGGCTCCGCCCGGACGTCGGCGTCACCCTCTCCAGCGCCCAGGGCGCGCTCCTGGCCGAGATCTACCGCGAGGGCGAGGTGCTGGAGCGCACCGACGACGGCGCCGAGATCCGCCTGCGCGCCCGGCTTCCCGAGGCGACGCTGGGCCGGCTGAAGAGCCGCGGCGTGGTCATCGAGGCGTGAAAAGCAACGGCATCTCTCACAGGGGTCACAGGGGTCGCAGAGGAACGACGGTGCGTCCTCCGTGTCCCCTGTGCCCCCTGTGAGAGATGCCGCATCTGAATCGACGAACGCGATGAATCCTCCCGCCGACCGTATCTGGATCATCGGCCCGGGACGGCTGGGGCTCGCCCTCGGCCTGCGGCTGTGGCGCGCGGGCGCGGTCGATTCGCTCGTCTACTCCGGCCGGCGCCCGTCCGCCCCCGATCATCCGCTGTTCCACGCGCCCGAGCCCATCGCCCGCTACCAGGCATCGCTCGACCCCGTCCCCGACGCGCTCACCGGCGTGCTGATCGCGGTGCCCGATGATGCCATCTCGGCCGCGGTCCAGGAGCTCGCGTCCGTCGCTCTCCCGGCGGACGTCCCCGTGCTGCACGCGAGCGGGAGCCAGTCGCTGGACGTGCTGGCGCCGCTCGCCGCGCGCGGCCACCCGGTCGGCGGGATGCACGCGTTGGCCGCGATCGCGGATCCGGTGGAGGGCGCCGACCGGTTGCGCGGCGCCACCTTCGGCGTGGAGGGAGAGCGTGCGGCGCGGGCGCTGGCGGAGCGGCTGGTGGCGGCGTGCGGCGGGCGCGTGCTGGCGATCCGCCCCGGGGGGAAGGCGCTCTACCACGCGGCCGCCGTGGTCGCCTCGAACTATGCCGTGGCGCTGCTCTCCGTCGCCGAGCGGCTGATGGCCGAGGCGGGCGTGCCGGCGGAAGAGGCGCAGCCCGCGCTGGCGGCGCTGGCGGCGGGCGCGGTGGAGAACGTGGCCGCGCGCGGGCCGGCGGGGGCGCTCACCGGCCCCGTCGCGCGCGGCGACGCGGCCACCGTGCGGCGCCACCTGGCGCGGTTGTCCGGTGCCGACCGCGACTTATATTGCCTGCTCGGCCGCGAGGCGCTGAAGCTGGCCCAGGCGCGGGGGCTCGACCCCGCCGCCGCCGCGCGCCTGCGGGACCTGCTCGGGGAGGAGCGTTGAGGCTCTACGTCAACATCGACCACGTGGCCACCGTGCGTCAGGCGCGCGGCACCGACGAGCCCGACCCGGTGCGCGCGGCCGTGCTCTGCGAGCTGGGCGGCGCCGACGGCATCACCGTGCACCTGCGCGAAGACCGGCGCCACATCCAGGACCGCGACGTGGAGCTGCTGCTGCGCACCGCCCGCACCCCCGTCAACCTGGAGCTCGCCGCCGCCTCCGACGTGCTGGCGCTGGCCGAGGAGTGGCGCCCGTTCCAGGCCACCCTGGTCCCCGAGCGCCGCGAAGAGGTGACCACCGAGGGCGGCATCGAGCTGCACAGCGAGGCCGCGCGGCGCTGGGTGGGCGAGGCGGTGCGGAGGCTGAAGGACGCGGGGATCCGCACCTCGCTCTTCATCGACCCCGACGCCGAGGCGGTGCGCGCCTCCGCCGCGCTCGGCGCCGACGCGGTGGAGGTCCACACCGGCGAGTACGCCAACACCCGCGGCGCCGAGCGGCAGGAGCAGCTCGGCCGCCTGCGCCGCGCCGCGGCGCTGGGCCGCTCGGTGGGGCTGGCGGTGCACGCCGGCCACGGGCTCACCTACGAGAACGTCGCCCCCGTCGCCGCCATCGACGAGATCGAGGAGCTGAACATCGGCCACTCGATCGTCTCTCGCGCCGTGTTCACCGGCATTGAGCGCGCGACCCGCGAGATGGCCGAGATCCTCCGCTGCGCCCGCACCTGACCCCCCGACCCCGGGATTCCATGTCGCAACCGCTGAGCGAGTACTTCGCCGAGGAGGCCGGAGAGTACCTGGACCGCCTCGACGCGCTGCTCTCGCGCCCCGATGCCCCCGACCCGGTGGAGTTCTTCCGGCTCGCGCGCGGCGTGCGCGGGAGCGCGCAGCTCGCCGGCGCCCAGGGCGTGGCGCGGGTGGCGGAGGGGATGGAAGACGCCGCCCGGGCGCTCCGCGACGGCGCGCTGGCTTGGAGCGGCGACGTCCAGCGCCGCGCGCGGGAAACCGCCGCCGACCTGCGGGTGCTGGTCGGCTCCGCCGCGCGCTGGGGCGCGGAGCAGGACCGCCGCGCGCGCGAGGCCGTGGCGCGCTGGGAGGGCACCGGCGGCGCCGCGCGCCGCCGCGACGGCGCGCCGGCCGGTGGGCAGATCTTCGACTTCCTGCGGCGCGAGATGGCGGGCGTGGTGGGGGAGATGGACCGCGCCCTGGCCGAGCTGAGCGTGACCCCCACCGGCCGCGAGCCGCTGCGCGCGGTGCTGCGGCGGATGCGACCGGTGCGCGGCGTGGCCGGGATGGACAACCTCGCCCCCGTGCTGGAGCTGCTGGAGGGGATCGAGGACGCCGCGCACGAGGT
The DNA here is from genome assembly GCA_035995965.1 of Longimicrobium sp. Lineage (GTDB taxonomy): Bacteria > Gemmatimonadota > Gemmatimonadetes > Longimicrobiales > Longimicrobiaceae > Longimicrobium. The sequence goes on from DASYJZ010000523.1 coordinate 3,424, forward strand.
GCTGAGCCGCACCACCGCCGTGGCGGGGCGGGAGATGGAGCTGCTCTCCGCCGGCCGCGACGCGCTCGCCGCGGCCGGCGTGGCGCTGGAGCGCGGCCAGGGCGTGGGCGAGACCCCCGAGCTGCAGCGCTTCCGCCAGGTGCGCGACGGGATGGAGCCGGAGGGCGACGGCGAGGAAGACGTGGTGCCCGTCGCCTCGCTCTTCCACGACGACGCCGGGCCCCACGTGGTCTCCTCTCCCATGGCGCCCGCGCCCACCGGCGAGGCGACGCTGGCGGCCGAGGTGGACGCCTTCCTGCGCATGGAGGCGACCGGCTTCCTGGACCGCGCCGAGGGGCTGGTCGCCTCACTCTCCGCGCGGCCCACGCGCTTCGCCCGGATCGCGCGGGAGCTGCGCGAGCTGGCGCGCGGCGTGGGCGACCTGGCGGTGACCTACGGGATGACGGCGATCGCCGCCGCAGCCGAAGACGCCGCCGTCCGCATCGCCCGCGCCGCCACCCCCGACGATGCGCGCGGCGCGCTGTTGCATCTGCGCTCGTCGCTCCCCGGCGCCTCCTCCGTCTCCG
>DASYJZ010000524.1:0-8238 GCA_035995965.1 Longimicrobium sp.
CGGGGATGAACCCGCCTCCGATCCCGGCCTGCTTGTGCGGCCCCGGCTCGCCGCCGGAGAGCACCGCGCTCTCATCCGGCTCCACCGCCACCACCCGCAGCCCGGGCTTGCGCTCCTTGAGGTAGCGCCCCGCGCCGGTGAGGGTGCCGCCCGTCCCCACGCCCGAGACGAAGATGTCGACGGCGCCGCCGGTGTCCTCCCAGATCTCCGGCCCCGTCGTGCGGTAGTGCACGGCCGGATTGGCGGGATTGTCGAACTGGCGCGGCATCCATCCCCGGTCGCCCAGGCGCTGCAGGATCTCGTCGGCGCGCGCGATGGCGCCCTTCATCCCCTTCGCCCCCTCCGTCAGCACCACCTTCGAGCCCAGCGCGCGCAGCATGTTGCGGCGCTCCACCGTCATCGTCTCCGGCATGGTGAAGATGCACCGGTAGCCGCGCGCCGCCGCCGCGTACGCCAGCCCGATCCCCGTGTTGCCGCTGGTGGGCTCCACCACGATGGTCCCCTCGCGCAGCTTTCCGCTCGCGATGGCGTCGTCGAGCATGGCGGCGCCGATGCGGTCCTTCACCGAGTTGAAGGGGTTGTAGCCCTCGTGCTTGACCACCACCCGCGCGGGGAGCCCCGCCGCCACCCGGCGCAGCTCGATCAGCGGCGTGTCGCCGAAGGTTTCCGTGACGTCTCGGTAGATGCGTTTGCGGGGCATGGGGGAAGCTCTCCGGCTGCGGTGGGTGATGCGCCTGCGCGTCCCGGGTTGTACACGGGGTGTCGGGTCCCGTTCACGGGCAATCGAACCAGCACCGGTCGCGCAGTGAGGGGTCTCGCCGCGTCCACACGTGAGTCGGCAGATCCACCGACCCACCCTCAGGCCGTGCTCAGCCGGGTACGGCCTTCTTCAATAGCGACATCTGCGCGGTGTGCGCCACCACGTGCTGTACGACGCCGTGCAGCAGCACGTAGAAGGACACGCCCGATCCGAGTGGCCGGTCGCGCGCCTCGCCCAGCACCTCGTCCAGCCGGTCGGCGGGGAAGGCGGAGACCGCCGCGAGCAGCTCGCGGAACGACTGCTCCAGCCGCTCCATCGTCCAGCGCCAGTTCTCCTCGGTCGCGTGCGGCTGCGCGGGCCAGTCGCCGTCCTCGGGGTCGCGTGCGACGCCCGTCCCCAGGCGCCGCAGCACCTCGCGGTTCCACGAGGTCACGTGCAGCGCGATCTCCCAGACGGTGTGCGCCTGCGGGATCGGCCGGTGCGCCGCCTGCCTGGCCGTCAGCCCGCGCAGCACGTCGAGCGTGTTCGATCCGTACCACGCGTCGCTCTCGAACGCGCGGGCGAGCTGGTCGGCGATGCGGTCGATCTCGTCCATCCCCCTCCTCAACCCGGCTGCAGGCCGGCGACGATGATGAAGACCACGAACAGCAGCGGCGTCGCCACCGCCAGGAGCTTCTGGTACCGCGCGTTCGCCACCAGGGCGCCGCTCGCCAGCAGCGCCACGAAGAGCGCCTCGAACGGCCGCTCGGGCGAGAGCAGCGGGTCGCCGGAGATGATGACGGAGCGCGCTCCGCTCAGCAGCGGGACGGCGGCCAGCAAGCCGAAGTACAGCGTGCGGTTGGCGAAGAAGTGGCGCTCGAGGTCGATCTCCCCCTCGCCCTCGAAGTCCGGCACCAGCACCACCGCGCTCAGGTAGAGGGCGATGGGGGTGAGCAGGAAGAAGACGAAGGAGAAGAAGTTCGTCGCCACCGCCTCGCCCACGCTGAACGTCCCCCACCAGAACTGCACGTTGGCGAGGAAGACCATCACCACGGCGACCGCCCACACCCAGAAGAAGCGCACCCGCCGCCGGTCCACGAGCAGGTTGGCGATCCCAGACAGCACCTGCGACATCCCCAGCCCCACGATGATGGAGACCAGCACCGACAGGTATTCCGACGTCTTCATGGGGCGCGGCGCGGGGTGGGGGACGAATCGCCGGAAACCGGATGTCGCTTCCGAAACAATTCAGCGCGATCCCCCGCGGGTCAAGCGCCGCGCACCGCGGCCGACGCCGTGCCAATCCCCGCGGGCTGTCCCCTGCCCCCCATCCCCTGTCCCCCGAAGTTCAGAAAAAGCTTTCCCCGCCCCCGGAGCCGCACCTAGATTCAGAGCCGAGCCCCGAACGAGATCCCACCGCCCCCCGACCACGCCCCCATGCCCGTCAGCGTCGGCGTCCCGAAGGAGACCGCGCCCCTGGAGCGGCGTGTCGCGCTCGTCCCCGAGACGGTGCAGCGGCTGGTGAAGGAGGGCGTGGAGGTGGTGGTGGAGCACGGCGCGGGCGAGGGCGCGTACCTGGCCGACGCCGAGTTCGAGAAGGCCGGCGCGCGCATCGGCGGGCGCACGGAGGTCTACGCCTGCCGCGTGATCGCCCGCGTGCAGCCGCCCCCCGCCGATGAGCTGGGTCTGCTGGCCGGCGAGCACGTGCTCATCGGCTTCCTGCGCCCGCTCGACGACCCGGCGGGGACGGCACGCCTGGCCCAGACCGGCGTCACCGCGCTGGCGATGGAGCTGGTCCCGCGCACCACCCGCGCGCAGAAGATGGACGCACTCTCGGCGATGGCCACCATCGCCGGCTACCGCGCGGTGCTCCTCGCGGCCGAGGCGCTGCCGAAGTTCTTTCCGCTCCTCACCACCGCCGCCGGCACCGTCCGCCCGGCCAAGGTGCTGGTGCTGGGCGCGGGCGTGGCGGGGCTGCAGGCCATCGCGACCGCGCGGCGGCTGGGCGCCGTGGTGAGCGCCTACGACGTGCGCGCCGCGGCCGCCGAGCAGGTGGAATCCGTCGGCGGCCGCTTCGTGGCGCTGGACTTCGACACCACCGGCGCCGAGGGGGGCGGGGGATACGCCGCCGCGCTCGACGCCGAGCGGCAGCGCCGCCAGCTCGAGCTGCTGGTGCCGCACGTGGGCGACAGCGACGTGGTGATCTGCACCGCGCTGGTCCCCGGCATGCCCGCGCCGGCGCTGGTGTCCGAAGACGCGGTGCGGGCGATGGCCCCCGGCTCGGTGATCGTGGACCTGGCCGCGCCCAACGGAGGCAACTGCGCGCTGACGCAGCGCGGCGGCGTGGCCGAGGTGGGCGGCGTGCGCATCTTCGGGCCGCTGAACCTCCCGGCCGAGATGCCGGTGCACGCCAGCCAGATGTACGCCCGCACCGTGGCCGCGATGATCGGCGAGTTCATCAAGGACGGCACCTTCCTCACCGACTTCGCCGACGAGATCTTCAAGGGCGCCTGCGTCACCCACGGTGGCCAGGTGGTCAACGACCGCGTCCGCGCCCTGCTGGAGCAGGCCCCGGCGTGACGGAGCCGACTGCACCCGGCTCCGATCCTCGTCCGACGGTGTACGTCGAGACGAGCGTGATCAGCTACCTGGTGGCGCGGGCCTAGCGGAGATCTCGCCACGCGTGCGCACCAGAAAGCGACGAGGGAGTGGTGGGCTGAGAGAGCGCGATTCCGGCTTTTCGCCTCCTCGTTCGTGAACGACGAGGCGAAGCAGGGGGAGCCTGCGTATGCGGCTCAGCGGCGGAGCGTGGTCGCGTCCCTCCTGGTCCTCGCTGTACCAGAGGAAGTCCATAGCCGCTACGAAGCATTCCGGTCAGGTAGGATCCGCGCTCCGCCGGCGGCGGGGTGATTGGGAACGGCGGCTGCAGGTCAGGACTGCCGTGCTCGTTCGAATCATCAACATGACAGGAAGAGACCGATGACACAGCTCGAAGAGATCAAGGCCGCCGTCCTCGCGCTGCCGCGGGAAGAGCGGGCCGAGATCGTGGGTGCCGCGATGGAGAGTCTCGTCGATCCTGGACCGCTCAGCGATGCCTGGAAGGCCGAGTTGGACCGCCGCGAGTTGGAGTACGAGCAGGGCAAGGCGGAGTTGATCGACAACGACGAAGTGTTCGCACGGGTCCGTGCCAGCCTCCGTTGAAGCGCATCGTCTGGCACCGCCGCTCCACTGCCGAGCTGCGGGCGGCCGCAGCCTACTACAAGCGCGAAGCGGAGGGCGTCGATGCGCGCTTCCTCGCGCAGGTTGAGCATGCGGTGGATTTGCTTCGCGACTTTCCCGCGATGGGGACGATCATTCACCGGGATTGCCGCCGCGTACTGGTGAACGGCTTTCCCTACAGCGTGCTCTATCGCGAGCACGCGACGTTCGTTCGAATCATCGCCGTCGTGCATCACAAGCTGGACCCGGACGACTGGATCGGGCGGTGACCGGGTTCGCCCCACCCGCGTTTCCGTCGATTCGGAGGAACTCGCTATCGTGACCGACAACACAACCCTGGTCGAGAAGGCGGCGCTGTCGCTGACGGAGGCGAGCCGCGCGCGGCTGGCGCGGGCGCTGCTCGCCGGCCTCGCGCCGCGCGACGCCGACACGGCCGCGTGGTACGGCGAGGCGGCCAGGCTGGTCGACGCGTACCTCGCCGACGTGGAGGGCTCGGCGCCCGCCACGCCGCCGTCGCAGACGGGGGTCGCCGGCGAGCCGCACGACGAGCGGCTGGACGACGACCCCACGCTGGCCGAGATCAAGCGGCGGCGCCACGAGATCGAGAGCGGCGCGGTCTCCATCTTCGAGGACGCGCAGATCCTCTCGGAGCTCAAGCGCCGCCTTGGCCTGGGCGACTGAACGGCGGGCCCGCCCGGGCCCGCGCCACGACGGACTGGAGTCCCACCCCAACGGCGCTCACCGCCTCATGCTCATCATCACCCTGCTGTTCGTGTTCATCCTGGCCGGGTTCGTCGGGTACTTCGTGATCACCCGCGTCCCCCCGCTGCTGCACACGCCGCTGATGTCGGCCACCAACGCCATCTCCGGCATCTCGCTGGTCGGCTCGCTGGTGCTGGCCGGCTCCGACCGCGGCGACGTGGCCACCTGGCTGGGCTTCATCGCGGTGACGGCGGCCACCATCAACGTGGTGGGCGGCTTCCTGATCACCGACCGCATGCTGAAGATGTTCAAGCAGCGGCTCCCCGGCGGCGGCGACGGCGGCAAGGACGTGGCGAAGACCGGTCCGGAGGCGCGCTGACATGCTCGCCCTCCTCCTCCAGCTCCCCGAAGCCGCCGCGCCGGCCGCCGGGGCTTCCGTAAGCCTGCGCGAGGGGCTGATCCAGGCCACCTACCTGGCCGCGTCGGTCCTCTTCATCCTCGGCCTGTACTCGCTCACCAAGCCCGCGCGCGCCCAGCGGGGGATGCAGCTCGCCGCGCTGGGGATGCTGGTGGCCATCGTGGGCACGCTGGTGAACCACCAGATCGTGCGCTACGAGTGGATCGCCGGCGGCCTGCTGCTGGGCGCCGCGATCGGCTACCCGCTGGGCATGTTCGTGCCGATGACGGCCATGCCGCAGCGGATCGCGGTGAGCCACATGTTCGGCGCGCTGGCGGCCACGCTGGTAGGCGTCGCCGAGTTCCGCGTGCTCGGCGGACAGGTGCCGCACGCCACCATGGCGGCGCTGGGGTTCGAGGTGATGTTCGGCGCGCTGACCATCACCGGCAGCTTCATGGCGTTCGGCAAGCTGCAGGGGTTCGTCACCGGCACGCCCGTCACCTGGCGCGGCCAGAACGCAATGAACCTGTCGCTCTTCGCCGCCACGTTCGGCGTCTTCATCTACCTGGTCGTGAGCCCGGACCACCCGGCGCTGTTCTACGCCATGGTGGCGATGTCGCTGGCGATCGGGGTGCTGATGGTGCTCCCCATCGGCGGCGCCGACATGCCGGTGGTGGTCTCGCTCCTGAACTCGTACGCGGGACTGGCCGCCGCGGCGACGGGGTTCGCCATCGGCAACACGGTGCTGATCATCTGCGGCGCGCTGGACGGGGCCAGCGGGTTCCTGCTCTCGGTGCTGATGAGCAAGGCGATGAACCGCAGCTTCGGCAACGTGCTCTTCGGCGCCTTCGGGGCCGCGCCGACCGCGTCGGCGGCCGTGGGCGTTGAGGGCCGCACCGTGCGCAGCGTGACGGCCGAGGACGTGGCGGTGCAGCTCGCCTACGCGCGCGAGGTGATCGTGGTCCCCGGCTACGGGATGGCGGTGGCGCAGTGCCAGCACCAGGTGCGCGAGCTGGCGAGCCTGGTGGAGAAGAAGGGCGGCACCGTGCGCTACGCCATCCACCCCGTGGCCGGGCGGATGCCGGGGCACATGAACGTGCTGCTGGCCGAGGCGAACGTCCCCTACGACCGGCTGTACGACCTGGAGGAGATCAACGACAAGTTCGAGCAGGCCGACGTGGTGCTGGTGATCGGGGCCAACGACGTGGTGAACCCGGCGGCGCGCACGGACCCGTCGAGCCCCATCTTCGGGATGCCGATCCTGAACGTGGACCAGGCGCGGAGCATCATCGTGCTGAAGCGGAGCATGGCGGCGGGGTACAGCGGGGTGGAGAACGAGCTCTTCTACCACGAGCGCTGCGCCATGCTCTTCGGAGACGCAAAGCAGAGCGTGCAGACGCTGATCGGCAGCGTGAAGGAGGTTTGAGGCTGCGGCTGCGTTCGCCCAGGCGCTTTGCGTCGCCCTGGACGCGGCACCCGTCGGCTCGAGCTTGTGGACGGAACGGCCCTGCATCGAAGCTCGATGCAGGGCCGTTCCGTCCCCTGCGCGGTCTACCGCGACCGTCCGAAGCGATCCCGGTCTACTTGAAGAGCGTACTGATCGTCGACAGCAGAGTACCCTGGTCGAGCGCTGCCATCAGCCCCACCCCCAGAAACAGCAGCTTTTCCCGGGTTTCACAGTCCTGCCCGTTGCACGTTTTGCTCTCCGCCACCACGCGCCGGCCCAGGTGCCCCACCAGGTGAACGTCGATTCCGAATCCTTCGAACGTAAGCCCGGCAAACGGCTGGACGATCGAGGCACCCACGTAAAAGTCTCGTGTCGGAGAGGTAAGTGATACAGCGAGCGAGCCCCTCAGCCACTCGAGGCGCCGGCCAATTGGAAAGTCGCCTCCGATGGTGGGGGCAAAGTGCCAGTCGTCCTTTTGCTCCTGAACCGAGTCCCTCCGCGTCACGGAACGGGTGACAAAGGTCGAATCTCCTCGTGTGACGGTCAGCTGGACGACCGTCGAGTCATGGACGACCGTCCGGTAGTTGCGGAAATCGTTGGACACGGCCACTCCGGCGAAGATCCGGGGAAGCGCTCGCGCCACGCCCGTCGTGGTCGCGAAGGTGCTTGGCGACCCGCTCACGGAGGCGCGCAGGTTTTGCCGACCGATGCCCTTGCCCAGGCGCCACCAGGTGCTTGCAACGCACTCCGGCTGCGACGACGGACCCACCTGCTGCGTTCCGTGGACCGTGTCGGGTGTCACCGAACCATCGCCGATCGCACGGAACGCGATGGTGGTGGAGTTGCAACGGTCTGCCGGGGCGACGATGGTGACAGTGACGGGGTATTTCAACTGGCGGTCGGCATACCCGTACTGGGCGCCCCCTCGCCAGGCGAGCACCACGTTGGAGACGGGTGCTTTCGCTTCGATCCGGATCGGCAGTACAGCCGTGGTTTCGCCGAGCTTCGCCGTGGCGAGCAGCGCCTGGGAGGTGTCGCTCAGGTAGCCGCGCCAGATGAACCGGACGATTTCGTTCGACGCCTGGGCGGAGTCGGGCGTCAGCAGGCCGTTGCCTCCCTCGGCCATGTGTGCGTGGACCCACGTGCCTCGGCCATCGACGTGGAGCGGAATCTCGACGCGGACCATGGTGTCGGTCTTGGGGACGTGCAGCGTGCACACCCCTTTGGCGTTGGCGTCAGCGTCTGTGCAACGAAGGAGGGTCTGTGCCCTGCCCGGGCTCAACCAGAACGCGCTCAGGACCAGCGCCGCGACATGAATCCGCTTGATTGGCATCATTTGCTCTCGGAGGGGGGAGATGTAAACAGATTGTCATGGACGCCGGGAGAGATCCGGGAGCTACCCGGTCGCTTGGGGCGGCGTGAATCTAGATGGACACGTTTTTCGGAATTCACGCCGATGGCTGATGGCCGGTCCACCGCAGAAGGCGCAGAGCCATCGTCCCGGCATTTACGACGAGCGTTGCGCCATGCGCTTCGGCGACGCGAAGTCGAGCGTGCAGACGCTGATCGGGAGTGTAAAGGAGAAGGTGTGAACGGGGACGGTCCGAGAAGCGGCACGTCGATGACGGAACCGATGGCAAGGGAGCGACAGACTAACACTAAAGCGGAGATCTATGCAATGACTGCCACGATGGCACGAGGTTCCGAGCTTTACCGCACCGGTATCCGTACTCC
>DASYJZ010000525.1:0-2254 GCA_035995965.1 Longimicrobium sp.
CGCAGAGAAAGACCAGCGTCTTTTCCTCTGCGGCTCCGCGGCTCTGCGTGAGATTTCTTTTTACTGACCTGGCGCGCGCGCGTGTCCGAAGACGCGCTCCATCTGCCGCACCACCGCGTCCTCGGCTTCCTCCATCGCCACCGTCCGCCCCGTTTCCTGGGAGATGGAGCCGACGCCGTGGTCGCGGATGCCGCAGGGGACGATGGCGCCGAAGAACGACAGGTCGGTGCTCACGTTCAGCGCGAAGCCGTGGCTGGTGATCCACCCCGACGACACGCGCACCCCGATCGCCGCCAGCTTGCGGTCGTCCACCCAGACGCCGGTGAGCCCCTCCTTCCGCGAGCCGGAGAGCCCGAACTCACCCAGCACGCCGATTAGCATCTCCTCCAGGTCGCGGAGGTAGCGGTGCAGGTCCTGGCGGTCGGGCTTCAGGTCCAGGATGGGGTAGCCGACGAGCTGCCCGGGGCCGTGGTAGGTCACGTCGCCGCCGCGGCCGGTCTCGAACAGCTCGATCCCGCGCTCCGCCCGCTCCTCGGGCGACACCAGGACGTTCTCCTCGTGCGAGCCGCTGCCGAGGGTGATGACGTGCGGGTGCTCCAGCAGCAGCAGCGTGTCCGCGATCTCGCCCGCGCGCCGGCCGGCGACGAGCTCGGCCTGCAGCGCCAGCGCTTCGGCATACGCGATCAGCCCCAGCCGCCGCACGTCGAGCGTGCGGGGGGGGGCGGCAGGTTCGGTGGTGAGGGTGCTCATGCGTGGAAATCAAGAAAGAGCGGGGCCCGGGCGCAAGCCCGGGCCCCGCTCCGCGGTGTGGCGGTCGACGCCTAGCGACGCGAGAAGATCCGCAGGATGTACCAGAACATCAGCGCCACCGACGCGAACAGCTCCAGCGCAGCGGAGACGTAGCGGTCTTCCGGGTACGTCCGCAGGATCCGGCTGGTGCTGTAGAGGATGGTCGCGCCCGCGAACACCACCATCGCGAACGAGAAGAACATCCCAAGCTCGAACCCGAACACCACGCCGCCGACGATCAGCAGCAGCGCCGCGACACCGCACCAGCGCAGGATTCCGCCCAGGAAGGTGAAGTCCTTGGCGGTGGTCATCGCGATCCCGGTGAGCGCGCCGAAGCCGACCAGCGTCAAAAGCGCCGCGCTGGTGATGGCGCCCGGGGCGTTGATGTCGGCGATCACCAGCAGCGGCACGAAGATGATCGCCTCGGCCAGCACGTAGCCCGCGAGGGCGAAGTACTGCGCCGAGCGGGTCTGGGCGCGCGCGGCCATGCCGCTGAACAGCCAGCCCGCCACCATGAACCCGCCGAGCACGAGCAGCCAGCCGACCCCGAGCATCGCCTGCGCGATGGGCAGCGCCAAGCCCGCCTGGAAGAGCACCACCTCGACCGCCGTGAAGCCGATGATGGCGGCGAGCAGGTGGGTGTAGGTGCGGGTGATGAACTGCGCCCGCCGCGTGGCATCGATCGCAATGACGGGCTGGGGCGCGGCGTAGCCCTGCGTCTGTTCGTACATGGTAGCCGTGGATTGGGGGGATCTGGGCCGTATCGGAAGGAGTCTACACCGCCGGAGCATAAACGAGCCACCGGGGAGAAGCAAGCGAGCGGTCGGCCGCGCCGATCGCACTGCTTGCGTTGCGGACGTGAGCCACCCTAATTGGGCATTGGATGGCGAGCGAAGACCTTCGACAGAGGAGGCGCAGATGAAACGTGCCCACCCCGCGCTGTTCGTCGCCGCGGTCCTGCTCTCCGGCTGCACCCGGCAGATGCCGGAGGTGCCTCGACGTCCGTCGGCGGAGCGCAGCACCGCGTTCCGGCAGTTTTCGCTCGAAGCCGCGGTCGCGCGCACGGGCGTGGCCGAGCTCAGGCCGACGCTCAGCACCGGCGGTTCCGGCAGCGAACCGAGGCGCGCCGTCGCGATCGAGTACGCGATCGAGGGGAACGGCGCCTTCGACGAGGCAGGCTTCATCGGCCGCCTCCACGCGGAGGTGGAAAGGAGCCTGGAGGCGGCGGGCGCGCGCGTGGGCGGGGGCGAGCGGCTGAACGACCAGTTCAGCGTGGACTACACGGACGGCGGACGGGAGGGGTGGATCGAGGTGGTCGGCGCGCGGATGCCGGGGAACCGCTACAAGCTCTGGGGCGTGCTCCGCGAGAGCGCTCCATCCGCCTCGCGCGGCTGATCCACCCGAAGCGCGACACCGACGCCTCGGCTGAAACGAGCGGCGGCCCCGGGCACCATCCCGGGCCGCC
>DASYJZ010000526.1:0-6117 GCA_035995965.1 Longimicrobium sp.
TCGTCTTCCACCAGCAGCACCGTCTCGGTGCCCGTGAAGGCGCTGGCCGGGTCGGCCGGCGCCCGCGGCTGGGGGGCCGCCGCCTCGGTTTGAGGGAGGTAGAGCGTGAACGTGGTCCCGCGGCCGGGCTGGCTGCTCGCCTCCACGTGGCCGCCCGACTGCTTCACGAAGCCATAGACCATCGCCAGCCCGAGACCCGTCCCCTCGCCGGCCGGCTTGGTGGTGAAGAACGGCTCGAAGATCCGGGCCCGGGTCTCTTCGTCCATCCCCTCCCCGGTGTCGCTGACGGAAACGCTCACATAGCGGCCCGGCGGCAAATCCGGCCAGCGGCCGGCGTCGTCGCCTTCCGCGATGACGTTTCGCGTCTCGATGGTCAGCCGGCCGCCCCGCGGCATCGCATCGCGGGCGTTCACGGCGAGGTTGACGATCGCCTGCTCGAACTGTCCCGGATCGACCTCCGCCAGCGCCAGCGAGGCGTCGATGCCGAGAGCGATCTCCACGTCTTCGCCGATCAACGGGCGCAGGAAGCGGAGCAGGTCGCCCAGCACGGTGTTGAGATTCACCACGCGCGGCTGCAGCACCTGCTTGCGGCTGAACGCCAGCAGCTGGCGCGTCAGGGTGGCGGCGCGCTCGCCCGCGTGGCGGATCTCGGCGAGCAGCTCGCGGCCGGGGTGTTCGGGGAGGAGGCTATCGAACACCAGGTCGCTGTAGCCGTTGATGACCGTGAGCAGGTTGTTGAAGTCGTGGGCCACGCCGCCCGCCAGCCGCCCCACCGCCTCCATCTTCTGCACCTGCCGGAACTGCTCCTCCATCGCCTTCAGCCGGGTCACGTCGCTGGCGATCCCCACCAGGCCGCTCACCTGCCCCTGCGCGTCGCGGAACACGCCCTTCGAGGCCACGTAGGTGCGCGTGGCGCCGCCTGCGGTCAGCGTCTCCTCGAAGGTCAGCGAGCCGCCCGACGCCATCACCTCCTGGTCGTGCCGCATGAAGGCGCGCGCGGCGTCGGGCGCGAACAGCTCGCGGTCGTCCTTCCCGATCACCTCCTCCACGGTGAGCCCCAGCGACCCCGCGCCGGCCGAGTTCATCATCAGGTATCGCCCCTGCAGGTCCTTCACGAACACCGCGTCGGGGGTCCCCTCCACCACGGCGTGCAGCAGGCTGTGGCTTTCGAGCAGGGCGCGATCGGCGCGGGTGCGGTCGGTGATGTCGCGCACCACCGCCAGCATGTAGTCGCGGTCCAGGCCGATGACGGTGGCGTTCACCTCCACCGGGAACTCCGACCCGTCCTTGCGGCGGTGCACGGTCTCGAACACGCGCGGCCCCCCGGCCCGCATCTCCGCCACCGAGGCGCTCCAGCTGTCGGGGGTCACCCGCGGGTCGACCTCGGCCACGTGCAGCGCCAGGTACTCGTCGCGCGTGTAGCCGTGGGCGACGCACGCCTGGCGGTTCACGTCCAGGAAGCGCCCGGTGTCGGGGTCGATCACCTCGATGGTGTCGTTGGTGTGGTCGATGAGCGTGCGGAACAGGGCCAGCGCCTCGCCGCTCCGCTTGCGCTCGGTCACGTCCTGCACCACCCCGAAGGCGCGGCGCGGGCGCCCCGACGCGTCGCAGATCACCTCGCCCACGCTGTGGATGGTGCGCACCTCGCCGTTGGGGCGGATCAGGCGGTACTCCAGGTCGTAGCGCCCGTCTCCCGCCACGGCCCGGGCGGTGGCCGCGGCCTGGAGCTCGCGGTCGCCGGGGTGGATGTGCCCGCGGAAGTAGGCCATGGTGGGCGCGGTCTCGCCCGGTTGGAGGCCCAGGATGCGGTAGGTCTCGTCGGACCAGGTGATGCGGTCGGCGTCGAGGTCGTTCTCCCAGTAGCCCAGCTGGGCGATGCGCTGGGCCTCCTCGAGCCTGGCCTGGCTCTCGGCCAGGCTGCGCAGCGTGAGCAGGGTGGTGATGGCGTCGGCCAGGCGGCGGCCCACCTGATGGAAGATCTCCATGTCCTCCGCCGTCCAGACGCGCGGGTGCGACGCCTGGCTCAACCCGAACAGGTATGGATGGTCGGCCCTGGGGTACACGGCCATCGCCAGCGCCGACCGGGTTCCCCGCGCGATGGACGCGGCCGGCAGGGGCGCCGCGGGCGGGGGGCCGAACCGCACCGGCGTGCCGCCGGCCTCCCGCGCCTGGCGCAGCATGTCGGCCACGTCGGACACCCTGGCCGTGGTGACCCGGGCACCGCCGGGGCCGGCGAGCCCGTCGGGCGCGGCGGGCCCGGACCGCGAACGATCCATGGTGACGGCCCACGCGGCCGCGTCGGGGTCGCACGGATAGAGCAGCCCCGCCCGGTCGCAGCCGAAGATCGACACGGCCGCATCGAGGACGTCGCGCACCATCTGCTCCAGCTCGTCGGCGCCCTGGATGGCCCGGTTCACCCGGTCCATGCTCTCCAGCAGCCGGAGGCGGGCGCTGCGCTCCTCGTCGGCGCGGTGGCGCTCGCTGTCGTCGCGGCAGACGGTGAGCACGTGCGGCCGGCCGTGGTAGTCGATGACCTCGGCCCGGCTCTCCAGCCACAGCCACGTGCCAGCGTGCTCGCGCACCCGCCAGGACAGGCGCTCGTCGGCGCCGGCCAGCACACGCTCCCACCAGCGCTGGGCCCGCTCCAGGTCGTCGGGGTGCGCGAACTCGAACACCCGGGTGGGAACGTGGCCGTAGAGGCGGACCACCGACGGGCTGGTGAAGATGCTTCCGCCGTCGAGGTCGAGCAGCCGGATGAAGTCGCTCGAGCTCTCCGTGAGCAGGCGGTAGAAGGCCTCGCCCTCCACGGGGGTCGTGGTGGGCCCATCGGCGTCGGCTTCCGGGGCGATCGCGTCTACGAGCTGCCGGGGAGGCGGCGGCGGGCTTTCGTGTGGCATGGTCCCCGGGCGTGCGGGGTGAAGGGTACGGGCCAGCATTGCACAGCCCGTTCCGCGGGGATTCCCGCGCGGCGGGGAGCGGGTCGCTCACCCGGGCGGGTCGCTCGGCCAGCGTCGCAGGCGTGCGATGGATGACCCGCGTCCGCCAGGCGTGTCGCATTTCCGCACACCGTCCGATTCCTGGACGGTGGGCGGATTTCCCCTTCGTAGACTGGGAAATAACGGTGGCGCCGCGGCACGGCGTCGGGAGATTGGACGGCCGCGGTGGGCGGCCGGATTGCGATGCGGACGCCGCAAGCGTCTACAGGACAGACGCTTGTGGTTTCCACGCGGGGTGGCGTAAAGCTCGCTGGTACGGAAGGCACAGACCCGACTCACGCGATGCCGTCAACCACCTCGCCACCCCAGCCTGGAATGGGGCGCCGGAGCTCGCGCCGACATCACCACGACCAGCGTGTCACCGCCTCTGCCACCCTGGCCTGGAATGGAGCCGTCGCGATTTCTGTCGTCGGAGTACCGTACCAGATCGTCAACTTATTGCCAATGCGACCCTTCGGCCAGACGATGCAGACGAAAGGAATGGGTTCGATCGTAGCATGGATGACCGCGCATGGTGTTTACCTGGCTGCTTCCGTTACGCGCCATGGATTGCAAGCCGCCACGCAGTATGAGGACGAATGATACATCGTGCACACCGATCCAGGCTCATTCAGCTCCTGACCACGGCGGGCCCGGTAGGGGTGGTGATCGCATGCGCGGTGATCACGGCGCGAGAATTCCGGCTCAGCGTCGCCAGCCGGGCGGATGTGGACCGAAGCTACCGGATCCTCGCGGCGTCGGACCACCTCCTGCGCCGGCTGGTGGACGCGGAGACCGCGCAGCGCGGATTTACCGTGACCGGCGACGGCAACTTTCTGGAGCCGCTTGAAGGGGCCGAGGAGGAAGTCGCCACGGACCTCGGCGAGCTTCGGCAGCTCGTGCGGGTGCCGTTGCAGCGCCGGCGCGTACGCGAGCTCGCTCCCGCGGTCCATGCGGTGTTCGCCGCCGTGCGGGAGAACGTCGCGATCCGGCGGGGCCGATCGGCCCCGCGGCCGGACGTGGCCGTCCGCCTGACCCGCGGCAAGGCACTGATGGACGAGGCGCGGCGGCGCGTGGGCGACCTGCAGGGTGAGCAGCGGAAGCTCCTGCGCACCCGCGGCGCGGCCGAGGGGGCCCGGACGCGCCTGGTCTACGCCGTCCTGATCATGGGCGGCGTGTTGAGCGCGCTGGCCAGCCTGGTGGCGAACCTCCTCTTCGCCCGCCATGGCGCCGAATGGCGGCGCCTCGCCACGGAGCTGGAGATCGGGAACCAGCAGCTCCAGGAGCAGGCGGTGGAGCTGGAGATGAACAACGAACAGCTCCAGGAGCAGGCGGTGGAGCTGGAGGTGCAGGGCGCCGACCTGCAGCAGCAGACGGCCGAGCTGGAGGAGTCGGCCGATGCCCTGAAGCGCAGCGAGCACCGCTTCCGGTCGCTGATCGAGAACTCGTCGGACCTGATCACGGTGGTGGCTTCCGACGGCACGATCGCGTACCAGAGCCCGAACATCCAGCGCGTCCTGGGGCATACCCCCGAGAGCATGCTCGCGAAGAGTGCGTTCATCCACGTGCATCCAGACGACGTCGCCGGGTTCCGGCGCGCCCTGCTCGCGCCAACCGGGGACGGAGCCGCGACGTCGCTGTCGGTGGAGTGCCGGTGCAGGCACGCCGACGACTCGTGGCGGACCTTCGAGATCACGACCAGCCTGCTCCCGCTGACCGGGCAGGACGGCCGCGAGCTGGTCTTGAACTCGCGCGACGTGACCGACCGGCGACGCGCCGAAGCGGAGCTTCACCGGACGGAGGACCTCCTCCGCCAGGCGTCCAAGATGGAGGCGGTCGGCCGCCTCGCGGGGGGCGTGGCCCACGACTTCAACAATCTGCTCACGGTGATCGGGGGCAATGCGGTGTTGCTGGCCGCGGAGGTGACCGCCAACGGCCGGGAGCCGCTCGCCGAGATCGCCGAAGCGTCCGGGCGCGCGGCCGAGCTGACCCGGCAGCTCCTGGTCTTCAGCCACCTGGACCGCGCCGAGCAGCGCACCGTGGACGTGAACGCGGCCCTCGAGGGCGTGCGCGGAATGCTGCGCCGGCTGATCAGCGAAGACATCGAGATCCACCTGTCGCTCGACCCGCGGGTTCGCGCCGTCCGTATCGCCCCGGGTCAGCTGGAGCAGGTGGTGATCAACCTCGCCGTCAACGCGAGCGACGCCATGGCCGGCGGCGGCGACCTGATCATCGAAACCCACGCGGTGATGGTCGATCCGGTCACGCTGAGCCCGGGGACGAGCGAGCGCGGGCCGTGCCGGGCAGTCCTGCTGGCCGTCAGCGATACGGGCGCCGGCATGGATGCGCAGACGCAGGCACGCGTCTTCGAACCGTTCTTCACCACCAAGGAGCTGGGGAAGGGGACCGGCCTGGGGCTCAGCACCACCTACGGGATCGTGCAGCAGAGCGGGGGCAACGTCCTCGTCTACTCGGAGCCTGGAGTGGGCACGACGTTCAAGGTCTATCTCCCCGAGGTGGAGCCGGTGCGGAGCGAGGAGCGTTTCGACACGGATGCGCCCACCGGGACGGAGACGATCCTGCTGGTGGAGGACGAGCCCGGCGTGCGGAAGCTGCTGACGAAGGTGCTCAGCCAGAGTGGATACCGGGTGCTGACCGCCGGCGCGCCCGCCGCCGCCATCGAGGTGGCGCACGCATTCTCCGGGTTCATCGACCTGCTGGTCACGGACGTCGTGATGCCGGGCGGCAGGGGGACGGAGCTTGCGCGAACGCTGCAGTCGCTGCGGCCCGGGATGAAGGTCCTGTGCATGTCAGGCTACACGAGCGAGGCCATCTCCCGCCACGGGATCGCCGAAGCGGGGATCGCCTTCCTGCAGAAGCCGTGCGCGCCCGACGAGCTGCTGCGCACGGTCTGGGACCTGCTCCATCCCACCCCGTCTCCGGTCTGAATGAGCGAGCTGGCACGGACGGTGTCGCCGGGCGCCGGCGGTCGCAGGCGCGCGATGGAAGATCGCGGGTTGACCCGCGAAACCGTTCCACATAGTGTCGCCTTGTGCGTGCTTGTGGAAACCTTGTGGAACCAAAGGTGCGTCCACTATGTTTACATGGCTGGCGGCCTGCGCCGCCACCACGCGCGTCCATC
>DASYJZ010000527.1:0-3037 GCA_035995965.1 Longimicrobium sp.
GTGTTCGACGAGCTTCGCCGTACCTCCGGCATCACCGCCGTCTTCGTCACCCACGACCTGCACGAGGCCGCGCTCTTGGCCGACCGCGTCGCCGTCCTCCGCCGCGGCCGCATCGAACAGGTCGCTCCGCCCGCCGAGCTCGTCTCGCGCCCCGCCACCGACTACGTCCGCGACCTGCTGGCGCGCGCGAGGATGGTGGCCGCGTGACCGGTGTTGAGGGGCGAATGAATTCGCGGCAACAACGGCCCGAAGTCCGCCTTCGCGGACTGTGGACGCGGCTGCACTGCACCAAGGCAGTACCCGCCGCTGCCTCGGATCGAGTTGCAGGCCGGGTTCGAGAAGCATCGAGGAAGCGAGTCCGCGAAGGCGGACTTTGGGCCGTTGTTGCCGCGATTTCATTCGCCCTCCTGGCCACACCTGCCTCCGCCCAACCGTCCGCCGCACGCCCCGTCATCGTCGCGTCCAAGCCGTTCGGCGAGAGCTACCTGCTGGCGGAGATGTTCGCGCAGGTGATGGAGGCACGTGGAATCCCCGTCGACCGCAGGCTTGGGCTGGGGGCGACGGAGATCGCGTTTGGCGCGCTGCGGACGGGGGCGATCGACGTCTACCCCGAGTACACCGGGACAGGGCTCACCGCGATCCTGCACGAGCAGCCGTCGGACGATGCGCGCGCGGTGTTCGGGCGCGTGTCGCGGGAGTTCGAGGGGCGCTGGGGGGTGCACTGGCTGCCGCCACTCGGCTTCGAGAACACCTACGCCATCGCCGTCCGCCGCGAGACGGCGCGGCGGTACGGGCTACGGACGCTCAGCGACCTGGCGCGGGCCGCCCCGCAGCTCACGGCGGGGTTCACGCCGGACTTCATCGGCCGCCCCGACGGGCTCCCCGGGCTGGCGAAGGCGTACGGGCTCCATCCGCGCGCCGTGCGGTCGCTGGTGCAGGCGGTGAAGTACCGCGCTCTCGCCGAGGGCGCCGTCGACGTGGTGGACGGCTACTCCACCGACGGGCTGCTGGCGAAGTACGACCTGATAGTGCTCGAGGACGACCGCGCGTTCTTCCCGCCGTACGAGGCCGCCGCGATGGTCGGCCCCCGTCTCTGGCGCGACTCCCCGGCCGCCGTCGCCGCACTGACGCGGCTCAGCGGGCGGCTCGACGTCGCGACCATGCGCAACCTCAACCGCCGCGTGGAGGTCGACGGCCGCCCCGTCGCCGAGGTCGCGCGCGAGGCGCTGCGCGAGATGGAGATGCTCGGGACTGCCGCGCGTGCCTCGACGGGCGCGCGGCCGTCCAGCGGCGGCGGGTCGTTCGCCGGGTTCATGTGGGCGCGGCGGGGCGAGCTGCTGGCGGACGCGGTGCGGCACCTGCTGCTGGTGCTCGTCTCCCTGCTCGCGGCGGTCGCCGTGGCCGTGCCGCTCGGGGTGATGCTGGAGCGCGTGCGCCCCTCCGCGGCCGAGGGGACGATCCGCGCCGCGGGCGTGCTGCAGACCATCCCGAGCATCGCGCTGCTGGCGTTCATGATCCCGCTGCTGGGGATCGGCGTGGCGCCGGCGCTGGTGGCGCTCTGGCTGTACTCGCTCTATCCCATCCTCCGCAACACCTACAGCGGCGTCCGCCAGGCCAGTCCCGACGCCGTCGAGGCCGCGCGGGCGCTGGGGATGAGCCCGCGGCAGGTGCTTCGCTACGTCCGCCTCCCCCTCGCCGCGCCGTCGATCATGACGGGCATCCGCACCGCCGCCGTGATCGACGTCGGCACCGCGACGCTGGCCGCCTTCATCGGCGCCGGCGGCCTGGGCGACCCGATCGTCGCCGGGCTCGCGCTCACGGATTCGCGGATGATCCTCTCCGGCGCCATCCCCGCCGCCCTGCTCGCGCTGCTGGTCGACGCGGCGCTCGCTCTGGCGGAGAGGGTCGTCCGTCCGCGCGGGCTCGCGGTCGAGCGATAAGGCGGTGGACTGCTGGCATGGCGTAGACGTTGCCACGTTCCGCGGCGTCGCGGGTTCGGCCGGCGCTCGGGTGCGCCGTTCGGGGACCGCATGGAGGGGAGGATGGATGGCTCGCTACAGGATGCGCCAGCGGCTGATCTCGATCGGCGAGGACTTTGTGATCGAGGATGCGGCCGGGAAGCCGGTCTACAGGGTCGACGGCAAGGTGCTTACGATCCGGGAGACCTTCGTGATCGAGGACCTGCAGGGGCACGAGGTCGCCACCATCCGCGAGAAGAAGCTCGCGCTGCGCGACAGCATGAAGATCCTGCGCGGCGGCAAGACCATCGCGACGGTGCGCAAGGCGTGGCTGACGCCCTTCCGCGACCGCTTCGACATCGACGTGGAGGGCGGCGAGGAGCTGCAGGCGAAGGGCGACCTGCTGGACCACGACTACGAGATCCGCCGCGGCAAGACGACGGTCGCGCAGATCTCCAAGCGCTGGTTCGCGCTCAGCGACACCTACGGCATCGACGTAGCGGACGGCGAGGACGACGCGCTGGTGCTGGCGATCGCCGTCGCCATCGACGAGATGGCGCACGACCCGGACGAGGGGAAGGGCTGAGACTCCGCAACGGCATTTCTCACGCAGAGCCGCAGAGGCGCAGAAGAAAGACGCCGACCCGTGGCGACCGATTCATCCTCTCTGGCGCCCCCATTGGCACGTCGTATGCATAATCCGGATCGTGCGAGCGAAGTCGTCTGGGTGGGGCGATGGAGCCGCGAGTAAAGACGGTGGGGTGCGAGGACGGTTCTCGCACCCCACCGTGTTTCTGCGCCCAGTATCCGCTCCCTGAGACGTCGGATTGAGAGACTGGTGAGCAACGTCGCTCTACCGCAGGGACTCTCAGGTGTCGTCCCGAGTGCCCGAACACGACGAACTCACCGCCACACCGACCTCCGCAGGGCCGAGGGATCTAGAGCGGTTTTCTCCCGGGTCCGGAGTTTGTGGCGCGTCCGCGGCCGTGGCGCCCTCTCCCTGCGCCTGAGAGCGCAAACCCTCTCCCGTACCGGGCGAGGGTGGGTGGCCTCGGCGGCGGCGCAGCCTGCGAGCGGCC
>DASYJZ010000528.1:0-3980 GCA_035995965.1 Longimicrobium sp.
TTCAAACACCGCCCCAGTCCGATGACGAATCTCCGTCTCACCTCGGTCGCGCTCCTCGCCGCCTTCGCTGCATCCCATCCCCTTTCCGCCCAGCCCGACCCGCGCATCCAGGTGACGGTGGTGACGGACGAGGCGGACGCAGTGCTCGCGATCCTCGACCGGGTGGCGGCGGGCGCGGAGCCGGATTCGGCGCAGTGGGCGCGGCTCTTTGGGTCGGAGGGGTACGTGCGGCTGAAGGAGCGGGAGGCGGGGATGGGGCGGGCCTTCACGGACTCGTCGTTCCGCGCGTTCGTGCTCTCCCCCGGGCTGCGCGGGCGCCTCCCCGCGCTGAGGCGGGCGCTGGACGGGTGGCGTGCGCTCGACGCACGGGCCGCCGCCGCGCGGGCGTTCGCCTATCTGCCGCCGCGGACCGTGCTGCGCGCGCGGATCTACCCCGTCATCAAGCCGCGGACGAACAGCTTCGTGTGGGACCTGCACGGCAACCCGGCGGTCTTCTTCTACCTGGATCCCGAGGTCGCTACGGCCAAAGCGGAGAACACCCTCGCCCACGAGCTCCATCACGTCGGCTTCGCGGAGGGCTGCCCCGCGACTCCGGACGCGGCGACGGGGCCGGAGCGCGCCCGCAACTGGCTGGGCGGCTTCGGCGAGGGGCTGGCGGTGCTCACCGCGGCGGGCGGGCCGAACGTGCATCCGCACGCGAGCAGCCCGACGGCCGAGCGCGCGGTATGGGACCGCGACGTGGCGAAGTGGAATACGGACTTCGCCGCCCTCGAGCGCTTCTTCCTCGACGTCGCCCACGACCGCGCGGGAACGGAGGAGGAAGCGAACGCGCGCGGCTTCACCTTCATCTCAACCGACTCGGTGCCGCAGGGCGCCTTCTATTCAGTCGGGTGGACGATCGGGGCCACCATCGAGCGCGAGCTGGGCCGCGCCGCGCTGGTCGGCGTCATGTGCGACCGCCCGGCGATGCTGCGCCTCTACAACCGCGCCGCCCTCCGCATCAACCGCCGCGACGGCGCGCGCATGCCGCTCTGGTCCGACGAGCTGCTGCGGCTCCCGCCCGCCGGGAGAAACTAGCTGTTCTCCGCGGCTCTGCGGCTCTGCGTGAGATGAATCAGTTTCGGCGCGCGTCCCAGTCGATGAGCGGCGCGTCGAGCACCGCGCTCTGCACGGCGTCGGCGACGGCGCGGCGGAGCGCGACGTGCTTCTGGTTCTCGCTGGTGGGGTTCACGCGATTGGTGAGGAGGATCACGAACAACCCGCGCTCGGGGTCGATCCAGATCGACGTCCCCGTGTACCCCGTGTGCCCGAAGCTGCGCGGCCCAAAGAAGCGCCCGGCCGACGAGTTGCGCGAGGGCGTGTCCCACCCCAGCGCGCGGCTGCTGCGCACGAACCCCGGCGTGGTCCAGCGCACCACCGTCTCGGGGCGCAGGATGCGCACGCCGCCATACTCGCCACCGTTCAGCAGCATCTGCGCGAACACCGCCAGGTCGCGCGCGCTGCCGAAGAGCCCCGCGTGCCCCGCCACCCCGCCCAGCGCCCACGCGTTGGGGTCGTGCACCTCCCCCCAGATGTGCCCGCGCGCCGAGTCGAGCTCCGTCGCCGCGATCCGGGCGTGCAGCGACGATTCGGGGCGGAAGCGTGTGTCCCGCATCCCCAGCGGCGCGAAGAGGTGCGCCGCCGTCCAGCGGTCCAGCTCCTCGCCGGTGATGCGCTCCACCAGCAGGCCGACCAGCACCATGTCCCAGTCGCTGTAGACGGTCCGCGTCCCCGGCCGATACGCCAGCGGACGCGCGTCGATCTGCCGCAGGTACTGCTCGCGCCCGCGGAACTCGCGGTAGAGTGGCGCGAACGCCTCGAAGCCGGCGCGGTGGGTGAGCACCTGCCGCACGGTGATGCGCTGCTTCACCGTGTCGGTAAGCCCCGGGAGGTACCATGCCAGGCGCTGGTCCAGGTCCAACCTCCCCTGCTCCTCCAGCATCGCCGCCGCGGTCGTGGTGGCGACCACCTTGGTGACCGAGGCGAGGTCGAAGAGCGTGCTGTCCGTCACCGCCGGCGAGCCGGGCGCCCAGTCGATGGCGCCATACCCGCGCAGGTGCACCAACCGCCCCCACCGCCCCACGGCGATGGCGATCCCGCTCGCGGCACGGTTGGCGATCGCCGCACGCGCGAGCGCGTCGAGCGTGGCCGGCAGCGACGCGTCCATCCCCACCTCGCCCGGCGCGGCGGAGAGGAGCGCCGGCACCGCGCGGACGTGCGTCTCCGGCGGCGCCGGAGGAGCTGGGGCGGTGTCGGGCGCGGAAGCGGGGACAGGCGCCGGGGCTGCCGGCGGCGGCGGAGCGCATGCGGCGAGGATCGCGACGAGCGCGCAGGCGATTAACCGCGTCGTCTCAGCCATGGCGAGGCTCGTCGATGGCGCGCAGCACGCGGCAGGGGTTTCCGGCGGCGACCACGTTCGCGGGGAGATCGCGGGTGACCACGCTGCCGGCGCCGACCACGGTATTCTCGCCCACGTTGGCACCGGGGAGGACGATGCTCCCGCCGCCGATCCAGACGCCGTCGCCGATGGTGATCGGCAGCGCGTACTCAGGGCCGGCGCGGCGGGTGGCGGCGTCTACGGGGTGCGTCGCGGTGTAGAGCTGCACGCCGGGCGCAATCTGCACGTCGTCGCCGAGGGTGATGGGCGCGCAGTCCAGGAAGACGCAGTTGTAGTTCACGAAGCCGTTGCGGCCGATGCGGATGTTGTACCCGTAGTCGCACTGGAACGGCGCCATCACCACCGTCCCCTCGCCCAGCGCGAGCAACCCGCCCAGCAGCGCCGCGGCGTCCTCCCACTCGTCCGGGCCCGCGGCATTGAAGCGGTGCAGCACCTCCCGCGCATGACGCCGCTCGCGCGCGAGCTCGGGGTCCGAGGCCAGGTACGGCTCGCCCGCCAGCATCTTCTCCTTCTCCGTCGCCATCGCCGTCACCTCGGCGCGGCCGCGCGGTCCAGCCCGCCGCCGCGCGGCACCCCCGGCATGATCGTCACCGGCAGCCGTCCGCCGATCGGCGCCTGGCCCAGGAGCGCGCGGCGAGCGGCCTCCTGGCTCACCGCATCGCCCCCCCACGCCAGCAGGTACGCGGGGACGGAGGGGAAGGCGCGCAGCAGGTACGGGCTCCCGAACGACACCGCCACCACCGGCCGCCCCGCCTTCGCCAGCTCCTCGACGAATGCCGTGAACGCGCCGCCCGCCTCCACCGAGCCGACGTACTGCACCGGGGTCACGTACGCGGAGACGATCACCAGGTCCGCCGCCGCGGCCTTCGCGCGCAGCTCCGCGTAGGCGGCGGCGCCGGTCCCCTCCGTCACCCGCGCCGTCTCCAGCGTGCGCCCCTGCCCCGCCAGCCCGGCGTTGAACACCTGCCCCGAGGCCGCCTGGCTTCCACCGTAGGTGATGGCGAGGATGCGCCGCGCGCCCGCGGCCACCGGCACCAGCCCGCGCGCGTCGCGCACCAGGGTGATGGAGCGCTCCGCGACCTGGGCCGCGAGCCGGCGGTGCGCCTCGCTGCCGACGATCCCGCGCATCGCCGCCGCGTCGGCCATCCGCCCGTGCTGCAGGCGCACGCGGGTCTTGGCGGCCAGCACGCGCCGCACCGACTCGTCCAGCCGCGCGGGGGAGATGCGGCCGTCGCGCACCGCCGCCTCCACCGCGTCGAGCACGGCGGGGATGTCCTCGGGCTGGAGGAGGATGTCGGCGCCGGCCCGGATCGCGCGCACGGCCGCGTCGCCCTGGCCGTAGCGCCGGGTGAGGCCGCGCATGTTGAACGCATCGGTCGAGACCAGCCCGCGGAACCCCATCTCCCCGCGCAGGATGGCCCCCGTCAGCTTGGGGCTGATGGAGGCCGGCACGTCGTCGCCCGCGACGTTGGGGACGGCGATGTGGCCCACCAGCATCCCGTCCACCCCCGCGGCGATGGCGGCGCGGAAGGGGGGGAGGTCG
>DASYJZ010000529.1:0-2976 GCA_035995965.1 Longimicrobium sp.
GACGTGGACGGGATCTGCTCCACCGCCGTCTTCGTGCGCTCCCTGCGGATGATGGGCGCGCGGGCCGAGCCCTTCGTCCCGCACCGGCTGCAGGACGGCTACGACCTCTCCGAGGCCGGCATCCGCGCGGCGCAGGCGATCGGCGCCACCCTCATCCTCACCGGCGACTGCGGGATCATGGCGCACGAGGCGGTGCGGCGCGCCTGCTCGCTGGGGATCGACGTGATCGTCACCGACCACCACACCCCCGGCCCCACCCTCCCCGACTGCGTGGCGGTGGTCGACCCCAACCGGGTGGACTGCGCGTATCCGGACAAGTCGCTGGCCGGCGTCGGCGTGGCGTGGAAGGTGTGCTGCGCGGTGGCGGACGCGGTCGGCTTCCCGGCCGAGCGGCTGCAGTCGTTCCTGGACCTGGTGGCCGTCGCCACGGTGGCCGACCTGGCGCCGCTCACCGGCGAGAACCGCGCGCTGGTGCGCTGGGGGCTGCGGGTGCTGCCGCAGACGCCCAACCCGGGGCTGCGCGCGCTGCTGCGCACCACCGGGCTCGCGGGGAAGGGCGAGATCTCGGCGGCGCAGGTGGGCTACGTGCTCGCGCCGCGCATCAACGCCGTGGGGCGGATGGGCGAGGCGCGCGACGGCGTGCGCCTGCTGCTGACCGACGACGAGCGCGAGGCCGAGACCATCGCGCATTCGCTGGAGGCGGAGAACCGCGCGCGCCAGGCGGTGGACGCCGACACGCTGCGCCAGGCGATGGACGGGCTGGAGCGCTGGTTCGACCCCGACCGGCACGCGGGGATCGTGCTGGCGGAGGAGGGGTGGCACCCGGGGGTGATCGGGATCGTGGCGTCGCGCGTGGTGGAGCGCATCCATCGGCCCACGGTGCTGATCGCGCTCAACGGCCGAGAGGACGGGAAGGGGAGCGCGCGGTCCATCCCCGGGTTCCACCTGTACGAGGCGATGCGCGCCTGCTCGGGGCGCCTCACCCGCTTCGGGGGGCACCGGATGGCGGCGGGGTGCTCCATCCGCCCCGGCGCGGTGGACGACTTCCGCGACGCCTTCGACGCGCACGCCCACGCCGTGCTGCGCCCCGAGCAGCTCGTGCCGGAGGTGCGCATCGACCTCGGCGTGGAGCTGCGCCAGGTGGACGACGCGCTCGCGCGGATGCTGCGCCACGCGGGCCCCTTCGGCCCCGGGAACCCGACGCCGGTGTTCGCCGCCCGCGGCGTGAGCGCGGCGGGCCCACCGCGGGTGGTGGCCGACCGGCACCTGAAGCTCACGCTGGCCTCGCACGGCAGCACCCTGGAGGCGATCGGCTTCAACATGGCCGAGCTTGGCGGCGAGCCCTGGGTCGCCGGGGGCGTCCTGGACGTCGCCTTCCGGCTCGAGGAGAACCACTGGAACGGCCGCACCTCGCTCCAGGCCAAGATCGTCGACCTGCGGCCGGCGGAGTGACGGCGGCCGAGTTCGGCGTCGACGCGGCTGCAAGGAAATACTACGGCGTGGGCGCGCACGACCTCACCCGCTCGCAGGCGCCCGCGCTCGCGGCGCTCCTCCTCAATCCGCGCTACCGCACGCCTGCCAGCACCGGCGAGTACCGCCGCGAGATCCTGCGATGCATGCGGCGCAGCGGCGGTTGAGGGCGAGTCCGAACGCTCTTCAGCAACGGAGACGACCATGGCCAGGAGCGGTGCCGCGACCGTCGAAGAGTACCTCGCCGAGCTTCCCGAAAACCGCCGCGCCGCGATCGCGGAGGTGCGCGAGGTGGTCCTGCGCAACCTGCCGGCGGGGTACGTGGAGACGATGAACTGGGGGATGATCAGCTACGAGGTCCCGCTGGAGCGCTATCCGACCACGTACAACGGCCAGCCGCTGAGCTATGCGGCCCTCGCATCGCAGAAGAACTACTGCGCCGTCTACCTGATGGGCGTCTACGGCGACGGTGGGCAGGCGCGCTGGTTCAAGGAGGAGTTCAGGAAGGTCGGCAAGAAGCTCGACATGGGCAAGTCCTGCGTCCGCTTCCGCACGGCCGACGATCTCCAGCTGGACGCGATCGGCAAGGTGATCGCCTCCACCACGCCCGAGCAGTACATCGCGATCTACGAGAAGTCGCGGAACCGGTAACCAGACGCAGTCTACGAAGCCGCGGGTTGAGCCGTCCGCTGGCGCGGTGGCGGAGTGCGGAAGAGCGTGATGAACGCGGATCTGCCTGAGACGGGCTCGACCGTGGCGGTGGCGCCGCCATCGAGTCGTAGTTCGGCATATCGCACTCCATCCACGTCCTGATGCTGGCTGCGCGTAGCGTCTCGGAGGCGAATGCCTCGAAGCGCGTCCTCGCCGGCTCGTTCGGGAACAGTCGCCGGATCGACACCTCGTAAACCGCGGGCGACGCGGCGCGAGAGCTCCGGCAGGCAAACTCCTCTGTCGTCGTGGAGCCGCAGAGGAGAATTTCGATGTCATATCCCTCGGGGCCGGTATAGAACAATGCGTGGACCGGCCGTTCGGTGCCGTCGGTGGTCATACCTGCTCTGCTGGGTGCGCCTAGCAGCCTGCGTGCGGTGGCTTCATCCGCAGCGGCCACGGCGATCAACGCCCGGGGGAGGTGCAGGCGACGAAATGCGCCTTCCACGTCCCGCGGACGTTGCGCGGAGGCGGCTACGGGGCCATGCCCCAGCAGGGCGATGAGCAGGACGAGCGGCATGCGCATCAGCGGGTGCCTTGATGTGGGTGACAATCTGCCAAGCCGCCGGCTCATGGTGCGGATTCCTCGCATGAAACGCGCCTTTCCGTGCGCTGTGCCCGATGGTTGAAGAAGAAGGCATTTGACGCCGTGGCGATGACGCGTCGAATCCGTGATGCGCACGCCGAGCAGTTGGCCACCGCCACGGCCGAGGAGCGCATCCGATTCTACCGAGAGAAAGCGCAGCACCTCCACGCTGCCCTGAAAAAGGATCGGCAGCAGCCGCCTGGTAGCACGGG
>DASYJZ010000530.1:0-1598 GCA_035995965.1 Longimicrobium sp.
CAACAGGTATCACGCGGAGCCGCAGAGACTCGGCTGTTTCTCCGCGCTCTACGTGAGACCGGAATATCTGAGCTTGCCATCCCGTCAGAAGCCGAAGAGATGCAACTGGTTACGAGCAGGCTCGTCCACGGTTTGGAGCATTGGGGAGCCGAGAGATTGTGAAAGCTCTCAGAGACAAAGCTCCACGACCAGGAGGCGGAAAATGGGCACCTTGACCCTGACGGGCGTGCCAGAGGAGCTTTGGGAACAACTCCGGCAGCGTGCTGAACGCCACCGGCGGAGTATCGAGGATGAAGCCATCGCTTGTCTGGAACTCGCCCTCCGTGGGGACCCGACGGGTCACGCCTTTCTCGCGCGGACTCGGGAACTTCGCGGACGTATGCCGGATGTTTTCGTCACAGACGCCGACCTTCGCGCCGCGCGCGATGACGGCCGTCCATGACGGAGACATCTCAACTCGCGTCTACCGCCGCCGCCCGCGTTTCCGCTTCCACATAACCAGCGCACCGCAGCACGGGGATCCCCGGGTACTTTGGGAAGCGCGGATCGACCTCGGAGAGGGTGCAGAGGTAGAAGCGCGAGCCCTTGCGCGTCTCCACGATCTTCACGTTCGCGCAGCTCTCGCAGAGGCCGGCGGGGGGCGCGGACGGGCGGGGCGGCACGCTCACGGCCGCGCTTCGCGGGCGTGGGCGGCCTCTTCCGCAGACTTCCACCAGCCCTGGAGCGCGTAGCTGAGGAAGAGGAAGACCGCACCGAAACCCAGGAAGAGCAGCACCCGGAAGAGCGGGTGCAGCGCGCTCAGGTCCACCAGGAAGAGCTTGGCGACCACCGCGAGCAGCGTGGCGATCCCCGTCCGCTCCACCACTGGGCGGCCGGCGCGCAGGCCGTAGAGGAGGAGCGCCAGGCCGTACGCGCCCCAGGCGATGGTCGCCAGCCCCTGACCGCCCTCGAAGGGCGCCAGCTCGCGCCAGAGCCACCCCATCACCCCCACGTGCACGAAGAAGCGGTACGCCAGCACCGCGCGCCGCCCGCGGAACAGGTACGAGGCCACCAGCCCGACCGCGAGCACCGCCAGGTCCGCCAGCAAGCGCGGCGCGTCGGTGTCGCCGTTCTGCACCAGACGGAAGAGCATCCAGCCGGCGGCGGCCATGAACACGCGGTGCGCCATCCAGCGGATCGAGGGTCCCCCGCCCCGCCCCGCCAGCCAGTGCAGCGCCAGCGCCTGCGCCGCGAACGCCAGCAGCAGCGCGTCTCCCCCGAACGAGGCCACGCACCCCGCCGACACCAGCACCGACGCGGTGAAGAACAGCGCCCGCGCGATGCGGTGGTCCGGCCGGTACAGCGCCCACCCCGCCAGGACGTAGAGCGCCGCCACGGCCAGCGTCCAGTATCCCCACGGCTCCGGCCGCGGGTGCCAGACCGCGGCGGCGACGGCGAGCGTGGCGGCGGGCGGCACCACCGCCAGCGCGTACCAGTGCGCGACCTCCAGGTGCTTCCAGTGGCGCTCGTGTCCGCCGGCCCGCCGCAGCAGCCGCACCCGGCGGGCGAGCGGGAGCACGCCCAGCACCGCCCACGCGAACACCGCCGCGAGCTGCACC
>DASYJZ010000531.1:0-1699 GCA_035995965.1 Longimicrobium sp.
CCCGAGGGCGCCGACGCCGAGGACCTGCGCTACCACGTGATCCGCTGGAACGTCTCCGACCAGCCCGGCTACGGCGCCATCGGGCCGTCCATCGTGGACCCGCGCAGCGGCGAGGTACTCGACGCCGACATCCTGATCGAGGCGAACATGATCAACGGCTACCGCCGCGAGTGGCGGACGATGGTCACCCCCGCGGCCGCCATCGAGGAGACGCTGGGGATCGGCGTGGCCGCGCCGCAGGCCGCCGAGCACGCCTCGTTCTCCACCGAGCTGGCGTCGCAGGGGTCGCTGCTGCGCACCATGCTGCTGGCCTCGGGCGAGATCGGGCCGAACGACGCGGTGCCGATGGCGTACGTGGGGAACGCGCTGAAGTGGGTGACCATGCACGAGGTGGGGCACACCTTGGGCCTGCGCCACAACTTCCGCGCCTCGTCCGACACGCCGCTGGACCGGCTTTCCGACCGCGCCTGGACGGAGCAGAACGGGGTGTTCAGCTCGGTGATGGACTACCCGACGGTGAACCTCCCGGAGCACGGGAAGCCCGCGGGGTATCCGTACAACCCGGACCTGGGCTCGTACGACCGCTGGGCCATCAGCTACGGCTACACCGCCGACGCGGGGCGGGCGGCGCGCCTTGCGCGCGAGGCGGCGCTCCCCGGCCACGCCTTCGGCACCGACGAGGACTCGGGCGGCCCGGGCGCGCTGGACCCCACGGTGAACGTGTACGACCTGGGGCAGGACCCGCTGGCCTGGGCGCGCGGGCGCGCCACCCTGATCCAGGGGATCCTGCCGCAGCTCCCGCGCTACGTGATGGCGGACAACGGCCGCTACGGCGACGTGACCGACGCGCTGAACCTGCTGCTGAACCAGTACTCGCGCTCGCTCGCCGTGGGGGTGAAGTACATCGGCGGGCAGTACGTGAACCGCGACCGCATGGGCGACCCCAGCGGCCGCATGCCCTTCGTGGCGGTGCCGCCGGCCAAGCAGCGCGAGGCGCTGGCGTTCCTGAACGAGTTCGGCTTCGGCGAGCGGGCCTTCGTCATCCCGCCGGCCGTGCTGGCGACCCTGGGCAGCAACCGCTGGAGCCACTGGGGGAACAACAACACCTACGGCCCCGACGGCCGCATCGACTATCCCTTCACCACCCTGGTGCTGGGGGCGCAGCGGGCGCTGCTCAACCAGCTCACCGCGCCCGCCACCTTCGCCAAGATGCGCGACGCGGAGATGAAGTTCGGCGCGGCGAACACGCTCTCCACGACCGAGCTGATGGGGAGCCTCACGCGGGCGGTGTGGGCCGAGGCGTACGCGGGCCGCAGCGTGGGCGGGATGCGCCGCGAGCTGCAGCGCGCCTACGTGGACCGGTTGACGGAGATGGTGGCGCGGCGCCCCGAGGGGCTGCCGGGTGACGCGCGGGCGGCGGCGCGCGCCGCGCTGGTGGAGCTGCGCGGCCGCATCTCCACCTCGCTGGCGGGCGGCGGCGTGGACGTCATCACCCGCGCGCACCTCACCGAGTCGAAGGCGCGCATCGACCACGCGCTGGAGGCCGGGCTGGACGTGGAGCTGGCCAAGTAACGGCAACGGCTTCTCTCACAGGGGTCACAGGGGTCACGGGGGAACACATCCTCCGTGACCCCCTGTGCCTCCTGTAATAACCGATCCTGAAATGGGTCTCATACCGATTCCCACGACCAACTGTGCA
>DASYJZ010000532.1:0-11502 GCA_035995965.1 Longimicrobium sp.
TTCTCTGCGGCTCCGCGGCTTCTGCGTGGAACGACTCTAGCTCGGACTGCGCGATGGCTGGCTCATCCACTTGATCTGATCACCCGCAGGTGAGAGCTTGGATCGACGCCGCGGCCGTACCGGAACGTGATTGGGGAGCTACCCATGTCCGACCTTCTGGAGAGGATCACGATCGATCCCGAAATCCGCAGTGGAAAGCCGGTGATTCGTGGAACGCGGATCACGGTCGTCGACATCCTCGAGTACCTGGCCGGGGGGATGACGCAGGAGGAGATACTGGACGGTTTCCCCGACCTCGCGGCTGACGACATCCGCGCGGTGCTCGCTTTCGCCGCGCAACGGGAGCGACGGCTCTTCGCGGTTTCGTGAAGCTTCTCTTCGACGAGAACCTGTCATTCCGCTTGGTCTCGGCGCTGAGCGATCTTTATCCGGACTCCGCTCACGTACGTGACTTCGGCCTGCTCGGAGGCCCAGACAAGGCAGTCTGGGCGGTCGCCGCGGAGCATGGGTTCATGCTCGTATCCAAGGACACGGACTTTTACGAACGCAGCGCGCTTTACGGTGCGCCGCCCAAGGTGGTGTGGCTGCGGATCGGGAACGCGCCGATCTCCGCGACGGCAGCCTTGCTCCGCGATCGGTACGTCGTCGTTCGTCGCTTCCATGACGATCCCGATACCACCTTTATCGCCCTGCCGCAGTAACGGGCGTCCCGCTGCAGTCGATGAGCACGATGGCATCTCCAGGTACCCGCTGGTTCGAGGACTACGAGCCGGGCTCCGTGTACGAGTTCGGCTCGATCGCCGTCACCGAGGCGGAGCTGCTGGAGTTCGGGCGGCGCTTCGACCCGCAGGTGTTCCACACCGACCCAGAGGCGGCGGCGAAGACCGAGTACGGCGGGCTGATCGCCAGCGGCTGGCACACGGTCGCGCTGATGATGCGCATGTACTCCGACCACTATCTCCCGAAGCCCTCGACCCTCGTCTCCCCCGGCGTGGACGAGCTGCGCTGGCTGCTGCCGGTGCGCCCGGGCGACGAGCTGTCGCTGCGCGTCACCGTGCTGGAGGCGCGGCGGTCCCGCACCAAGCCGGACCGCGGCATCGTCCGCTCCGCCGTCAAGGTGCTGAACCAGCGCGGCGAGACGGTGATGACGGTGACGGCGATCAACTTCTTCTTGTCTCGTCCCGCGGCGCCAGCGCTGGAGTTCCCGTCGGCGTGACACCCGGACCGCGTCCCCCTGAAAGCAACCGCGATGCACTACCTGCTGTTCTACGAGGTCGTGGACGACTACGTCGAGCGCCGCACCGCGTTCCGCGGCGTGCACCTGAGCCACGCCCGCGCCGCGCACGAGCGCGGCGAGCTGATCCTGGGCGGCGCGCTCGCCAACCCGGTGGACGGAGCGATGCTCCTCTTCCGCGGCTCGTCGCCCGCGGTGGCGGAGCAGTTCGCGCAGGCGGACCCGTACGTCCGCAATGGGCTGGTCACCACCTGGCGCGTCCGCGAGTGGACGACCGTCGTGGGAGACGACCCCGCCGTGCACGTCGGAATCGATTGAGCGTCGCGCCTCCGGCGTTGCCACCCGCGCGGCGAAATCGAATCGGTGGACGGCAGTTCCAAGCGAAGCGCCAACCCTCCCCCTCGTGGGGAGGGTCGGAAGGCGGACAGCAGTACCGTCCGCCCTTCCGGGGACGGGGGGTGCCGCCGAAGCGCACCGGCGCCTGCCTTGCATGCCCGTAGCCGCGGCCCGCGCACGGGCCATCGACAGCCATCGAACCGGCGCTGACTGGTGATCCCCCTTCGCGACGACAACCCCACCGAGCTCAGGCCCGTCATCACGCTCGTGCTCATCGCGCTGAACGTGGCCGCGTGGGTGGTGCTGCAGGGATCGGGGATGGACCCGGAGCGGCTGAATCACTCGGTGTGGGCGTTCGGAACCGTACCCTGCGAGCTGACGCACGCCTGCGTGCGCCAGCACGGCGGGCTCGGGTGGGCGGAGCTCTTCACCAGCATGTTCATGCACGGCGGGTGGGAGCACATCATCGGCAACCTGCTGTTCCTCTGGGTCTTCGGGAACAACATCGAAGACTCGATGGGCCACGCCCGCTTCATCCTCTTCTACCTCATCTGCGGCGTGGCCGCCGGGCTCGCGCACGTCTTCCTCTCGCCCGGGAGCGAGCTCCCCGCGGTAGGCGCGAGCGGCGCCATCAGCGGCATCATGGGCGCGTACGTGGTGCTCTATCCGCAGGCCCGGGTGCAGACCTGGGTGCCGCCGTTCTTCGTGATCAACGTCCGCGCCTGGTTCTTCCTGATCTACTGGTTCGGCCTGCAGCTCCTCACCGGCGTGGGGAGCCTGGGCGGCGGCGACAGCGGCGGCGTGGCGGTGTGGGCGCACGTGGGCGGCTTCGTGGCCGGGGTGCTGCTGATCAAGCCCTTCGAGAACCGCAAGCTGGTGTACGCGCGCACCCACGGGATCGTCCTCCCGCCCCAGGAGGTCGCGCGCGACGAGTGGAAGCTGTAGCGCCGTCTCATTGACCCGTCTGTTAGAAAATGCGTGGCTGAGGGCCAGTCGCCCGTCACAGAGCGACTGGTCCCCGGCCACGAGCACCGATACAGCTACCGCACGGCGGCTGTGTCGCTCACGCCGGCGCCGCGAGGGCGCGCCATGCCGCCGGTGTCGTTCACCCCAGCACTGGATCGCCGCCGCACCGTCTGCCACGTCTCTCGCGCAAGTTCCTCCTGCACCGCCGGGTTCAGCGCCCGGAACCTCGGGTGCGGATGCCCGCCCGCTTCTTCAAAGTTTCAACATAGTGCGAGATAGTGCGAGATTCTTTCCGCTCGTTGGCCCGCCTGTTGCCTATGGTCCGGGCTCAGGGGAAACGGGGCGCGTTCCTACAGCTCCTGCTGCGCGAACCTCCTCATCAAGGTGGTCGAGGATTTCTTTCCACACTTTGAGGTCGCGTTCGATTTGAAGCCCCATCTTCTTTGGGCGGTTTTGGCAGCAAACGTAGAAAAACCCCATGGCTAAGACCAGGTTCACCCCCAAGCCCACCAAGTCGGGCCAGACGTACCCACGAGAGAATTGGAGCGCGCAGCTCACGAGAAGCGCCGCGATTACGATTCCGATGTGCAGAAACCAAAGCGCCTTCCAGTACATGAGCGGATCCGGCTTAGCGCCATCTTCCGCCTTCACTTTGGCCCTCACACAGGTATCCACTTCCTTGTGCTTCCTGTACTCCTTCAGACAGGTCTCCCAGCCCCACCAGCGGCGGCTATCTCCGGACCGCTCTTCGAAAGCAGTCTGTATGTAGGCGACAATTCGGGAACTGTTGCTCTGGCGCCAAGCCGTAGACCAGAGGTTGTAAATCATCAGAGCGGTGATCAGTGGCGGGAGGAGCGCCAGGTACTCTCCGTCCTTCATCTGATCGGCCCCGAACGCGGTTATCCCCGCCACGGCGCCGAGGATAAGCAGCGGGCGCTCGAAGACGTAGCTTCTCGATTCCTGGAGTTCTGTCCTTAGCGCCTCATATTCCTGTGCCGGACCGAAGTTGTCGGAAAGTTTCATGGGTTCTCCTCGGCTCATTTTCAGCGAAGGCCGATGCGGCGGGGCGCGTCGGGGGGGGCTTGTCCCCCCCCGAGCCCGCCGTTCCGATTTTTTGTTCCGCGCCGCGGGTCAGCTCTGGATGGGAGAACGGGGCTTGGAGTAACGGCAGGGTTGCGTCACCCGACGCCATCCTGGTTACGTTCATTCAAGGGGATCCAGCGGGACATAGCTTCGGCCCTCACCCTCCAAGGCTCGCTTCAAAGGTTCCACGCTCTGTACGGCCGGCTTGCACGTCGGCCGGCAGAATGCCGCGTGTCCACGGATGAAGGGACGCTGTTTTACGGTCCTTAGTGCTTCCAAGCGCGCCGGCGCAAGTCGCTACCTCTGCAACTGCAGGAACCTGGCGAAAGCCGGATGCACCACGAGGCAGCTCGATTCCGCCAACCGCTTCTCGGGAGCAGTGTCTTCCAGGACGAAAACGTACCGCCGGCCACGGGGTTCCTGGTATCCGATGATCCCGACGCGATACAGGATCTGGAGGATGGTGAAGGCAGTGGACCTGGGCAGCCAGTGCAGATCCCGGAAGGACTTCATTGCCTCGGGATTGGTGAGAAGATGCTCGTTGATGTGTTCGTCGAGTTCGTCGGGAGTGTACGAGGCCTTCGCCCTGCGAAAGAGTCGCTCCACCACGTCATGGAGGCCGGGGTAGTGGTGACTGAAATTCGCAGCCAGTTGCTTGAGCTTCGTTTCTCCAAACTTGTATTCGCTTTCTTCGATGTGTCCGCGGGTTATCCTCCGGGCGCGGTCTTTCCACGCTAGCTTTCGCGCATAGTCGACGAGTAGCAGAAGATCCCGGGGGCCGTTGATCACCCGGGAGATGACGTAGTCCTGCAGCGCGTGGGCGCTCTCGATGCTGTCGACGTCGAAGAGGTAGCTCCAGTAGACCCAATCCTCCAGCTCTGGGTCCGCCTCGAGCGCCCACTGCACTCTGCGGGCAATGAATGTTCTCAGCTCGTCACTTCCCCAGGACAACTCCCACACGTACAGCACCTTCTTGTCGAGTTCCGACGCCTGTGGGGAGAGCCTGTCGTAAACCTCCGAGCGCAGCAGCAATACAACAAATACTCTGCCCGCAAAGACCCTGATGTTCAGATCACTCGCGGCCAAAATAAGACCTTCGATGAAATTGAACGAGATGGATTCATCGTCGCTGGTGAATACACGGTCGATGTCGTCGACCAGTATCCAGCAGTCCGAGCGTCCCATGGCTGACTTGATTGCCGTGATCACTTCAGGCGAAATAACGCGCATGAGCGCGGATCGCTTTTCCGGCGGAAAGAGCTCGCTGATCGCGTACTCGATGAAGGGTATCTTGATTGTCAATGGTCTCAGCAGCCACTCGATGAACGGCACTTCGGCCCGGAACGCTTTCAGCTTCGCCTTCGCTGCGGATGAAATGGCAGACTCGAGAAGATTCTGAATCACCGCCCCGGTGATGAATGCCTTCATCTTGTTTGTTATCTCTGCCGGGCTCGTGGTCTGCAGGGCGGCAAGTGGAAGGCTGTAGCTCCCGTCGATCATGATCGCGGGTTCGTTCTTCCCTTCACGCTCGACCTGGAGATATTTCTTGATGGCCGACTTGCCGGTTCCTTTCGCGCCGACCACGAGGAACTTCCTTTTTTCCCGCAGCGCGGAGAAATCGCCGAACTGCACGTAGTACTTGCGCAGATTCTCGTCGTCGTCTGCGTCCAGTGGTCCCAGGAACGATTGGGACAGGTCCACGCTTTTCATGGATCACGGCCTCGGGATGCGGCTCTCCGTCAAATACAGCTTTTTCTGAAACGGCTTCAAGATGTTCCGGTCGTCTTCGGCGCCACACACGGAGAGGAGGAACAGGCACGTGCGAAAGGTGTCCTCAGGCAGCTTGGGCTTCAGATCGGCAAAGAGCGACGCCGCATCGGGCAACGCCAGCCGTGAGATCGCTGCTTCGATTTCTTCTAAGGAGAGGTCGCTCTGCTCCAGGAACTCGAGGATGGAGCCACGCAATACGAGGTCGAAACGCTCACGATTGGAAGCTGCCCTCTGACCATCGGTCGTTAGTGAGCAGTCGTCTTCCGCCTTCAGCAGCCCCAGCGCGATGCAGAACCGGATATGGCGGCGAATGCTGGAGATGCTCGCTGGACGACGCAGGACCTCTCGATTCGCCCCCCGCTGGAAATAGACGAAAGCATCGTATTTGCCCTGGATGCGTTCGGCCAGTTCTCCGATGCCGCCGCTTCCCGTCTGCGCGGCAGTGAGTATCTGGCGGATCTTGCGGTACGTGGACGTGTCATTCATGAGAAACTCCATCCGGCATGCAAGGTGGTGAGGGTCCCGTCCGGCAGTGGGACCCCCGCACTTCTGATTTACCCTCGTCACGATCGTTGTCGGCCATCGAGGGGGCGCGCCCTGATTCAATACGATAGATCCGATTTTTGCGGCGTCAAGGAAACATCCGCATAGTGACCCGCCAAGGTGACATCAGTCGCGCCCGACGTGTGGTCCGTCGTTGGCCGCATCGGAGGTTCGCATCGAGGACAACGCCGACGCAGAGGGACGCCGACCGGCAGAGCTCGCTCAGGTGCTCCTGGCTTACTGCGACGGACTCGACTGCCTCGCTGCCGGAATCCAGGTCCGCTTCGCTTCGGCGGCGTCGCGCTCCCACGAGCCGAAGGTCTTCCCACCGTGTCGGGTGGACTTTCCTGGAATGAGTGACGCCCTCCCCGCAGACGACCCGCTCCTCTCCGCGGTCGGGACGGTGATGGGAGAGCGATAGCGCCGTACTACTCCCGATCAGCTTCGAGGTGGCGCGCGGAAGGTCGACGCCGTAGAATCATCCACCGGGTCGGTAAACTGACCTCCGACGCGGGTGGCGCCCTTCACGGGCCGCCACCCGTTCGCGTACACGGAGGTTTCGCACAGGAAAGCGGAAGAGGATGATGCAAGTCACGCGAGAGCTGCTCCACCGGCTGCCCAAGGCCGAGCTGCACGTGCACCTGGACGGGTCGCTGCGCCCCGAGACCATGCTGGAGCTGGCCGCCGAGTACGGGAAGAAGATGCCGGCGCACGACCCCGACGCGCTGCGCGACTACATGCACGTGAACGACGCGCGCAACCTGGTGGAGTACCTGGAGCGCTTCGACATCACCCTGTCGGTGATGCAGACCGCCGAGTCGCTGGAGCGCATCGCCTACGAGCTGGCCGAGGACCTGTCGGGCGAGAACGTGCGCTACGCCGAGATCCGCTACTCGCCGATCCTGAACACCCGCGAGGGACTGCCGCTCACCGAGGCGGTCGACGCGCCGCTGCGCGGGCTCCGGCGCGCCAAGGAGGACTTCGGGATCGAGACGGCGATCATCATCTGCGGGATCCGCAACATGGACCCGGGCACCTCGCGCGACCTGGCGGACCTCACGGTGGCGTACAAGGACCGCGGCGTGGTGGCGTTCGACCTGGCCGGCGCGGAGTACAACTACCCGGCCAAGAAGCACAAGGACGCCTTCTACACCGTGATCAACAAGAACATGGCGGCCACCATCCACGCGGGCGAGGCATACGGCCCGGAGAGCATCCACCAGGCGCTGCACTACTGCCGCGCGCACCGCATCGGGCACGGCACCCGGCTCTTCGAGGACCCGGACCTGATGCGCTTCATGAACGACGCGCGCGTGCCCATCGAGATCTGCCTCACCAGCAACGTGCAGACGCACGCGGTGGAGAGCTTCGAGACGCACCCGCTGCGGATGTACTACGACTTCGGGCTGGTGCTCTCCCTCAACACCGACAACCGCCTGATGAGCGCCACCACGGTGACCGAAGAGTACTGGCGCGCGCACGAATACCAGGGCTTCACCTGGGCGGAGCTGGTGGACATCAGCCTGATGGGCTTCAAGAGCTCCTTCATGCACCGCCCGCACAAGCTGGAGATGCTCGCCCGCGTGAAGGACGAGATCGACGCGCTCGGGAGCGAGGCGACGAGCTGAGCGCGCGTGGACGAGCGGAACGGACGAATTGGAAGAGGCCGGCTCCCCGCCGTGGGGACCCGGCCTCTGCCGTAGGCGGCTCGTTCCTTGCTCGGCCGAGAGCACAAAGTCGAATCGGGAGATAGCGGGTATTCAGAACCAGCAGAATCGAAAGAAGACGTCATCCTGAGCGTCGCCGCTGAACGTAACCGGCGGCCGAGAAACAACCTGGCGGCGACCGAAGGATCTGTAGCCGAGGCTGCGACAGCGTTCGCGGATCACGCCGGCCTCCTCTCGATCCCCGAATCAACCGCAACTTCCTGGTGGTGAGAGCGCGTGAGTCGAGACGAGGACGGACCCCTTCCTTCCAGGGCCCCGGTACGCTGCGCGGCGCTTCCGTACCGCGTGCGCGACGGCGCCGTCGAGGTGCTGCTGATCACGCGCCGCGGCCG
The DNA here is from genome assembly GCA_035995965.1 of Longimicrobium sp. GTDB lineage: Bacteria > Gemmatimonadota > Gemmatimonadetes > Longimicrobiales > Longimicrobiaceae > Longimicrobium. The sequence goes on from DASYJZ010000532.1 coordinate 7,992, forward strand.
GGACGGGTGGATCATCCCGAAGGGGAAGGCGTCGCGAGCGCTCGGCCCCAGCGAATCCGCGCGCCGCGAGGCGCTCGAGGAAGCCGGGGTCGAGGGCGAGGTCGGCACGGCCCCCTTCGACGAATACCGGCACGGGGGCGGGGAGGACGATCCGTCCGTGCACGTCTTCCTCTTGCGCGTGACACGCGAGTTGGCGTCGTGGCCGGAAGCGCGGGCGCGCAAGCGAATGTGGGTGCGCATCCAGGACGCGGCCTCGCACGTTGACGACCCCGGGCTCGCGCGGGTTCTCTCCGCCGCGGCGGCGTATCTGCCGTCGCAGCATCGGCCCGCGCCGGGAATCGAGCCGCCCGCCCGTTCCGACGGCGCATCGCGCCAGCCGGCATGGCGCGCCCTCACCCCGGTCCGCCTCGGTCTTGTCCTGCTCGCCCTCGGCGTCGCCGCGCTGGCCGCCTTCGCGCTGGTGTCGCGGCAGAACGGGCGCCGGACCGCGGGCGCCGGGCGGAACGTCGTTCGTGCAGCGGGTGCGTCCGGCGCGGAGAAGGGTGGGCGCGACGGAACCTCGGCCGCCGTCCAGACGGCGGCGGGGCCGGCCTCGAGTGATTCGATCTGCCGCGTGCAGCAAGCCCCCGTGGCACTCCCCCGCCGTCTGACCGAGGCGAGCGGGATCGCGGCCGGCCTCCGCTCGCCCGGGGTGCTGTGGTCCCACAACGACTCAGGCCAGCCGGTGCTGTACGCATTCTCGGCCGACGGCAGCCCCCTGGGCGTGGTGCGCGTCGCCGGCGCCCGGCAGGAGAACTGGGAAGACATTGCCGCCGGTCCCTGCGCGAGCGGAAGCTGCCTCTACGTGGCCGACATCGGCGACAACGCCGCGTCCCGCGCGAACATCACGGTGTACCGGGTGCCGGAGCCCGCGCCCACGGACCGCGAGACGCGCCCCGCCGAGGCGTTCCACGCCACCTACCCGGACGGCCCCCAGGACGCGGAGGCGCTCTTCGTGCTTCCGGACGGCGGCATCTACGTCGTGACCAAGGGCGAGACGGGTCCGATCGCGCTGTACCGCTTCCCTCAGCCGCTGCGCGCCGGCGCCTCGGCACGCCTGGAGCGGATCGTCGAGCTCCGCGGCGCCGGCACCAGGCGGCCGGAGCGCATCACCGGCGCATCCGCCTCGGCGGACGGACGATGGATCGCGCTCCGCACCCTGGACGCGGTCGATCTCTACCGCACCGCCGACCTGCTCCGGGGGCGCGTCGGGAACCCGATCCGCGTGGACGTGCGTCCGCTGGGAGAAGCCCAGGGCGAGGGCGTGGGATGGGGCCCGGCGGGAACGCTGTACCTGACCAGCGAGGGAGGGGGGAAGCACGTTCCGGGCACCCTCGCCCGGCTCTCGTGCACCCCCGGCCTGTGATTCGCCTCCTGTTACTACTCTGATGAATTCGCACTCGGCCCTGATCCAGCTTCGGCTGATTGGGTGTGCCATCCGGTCGAGCTAAAGGCGCCCGATGCGCGTCCGCCGTGCGTGCGCGCTCCCTTGCTGAGCTTTTCTTTGCTTCGGCCGGCGGAGAGCGCCGGAGCCGTCTCGCGCCGCGACCTCAGCTCAACGGCTTCAGCCTGACGAACGGCTCGCCGCCGACCTTCGCCCAGCCGTAGTTCTTCACCTTGTCGGTGGCGAGGGCGTGGCAGCCGCAGCTCAGCGCGTTGTTCCACAGGCCCTCGCCGTTCAGCACGTAGCCCCGAATGATGGCACCGCGCCGCGATTCCGCGTCCCTGGCCGCGTTGGTAAACACGGCACACCACGTTTCCTTATCGTCCGAAAAGAGGTGGTAGTTGAAGAACACGCGGTCGGTGGACGAAGGCGCCTGGTCGGCATTCTGGTCCTGGTCCGCGAAGCAGAGGCGGGCGCGGGGATCGGTAGACGCGTACGTCGCCTTGTCGGCCGAGTTGCCGGTGAGGCAGATGATGAAGCGGTCGCGGAGCTCGCCCAGCGTGGGCCACCCGTACCTCTGCGCCCCCGCCGGAACAGTGGGCGCATTGCGCATCAGCTCTCCCGGGGTGTAGACAGGCGTCTGGCCGCCATAGCTCAGGTAGTCGCGGAGGTACCGGTCCAGATCGTTGGGAAAGCTCGCGGTGGTGACGTGCTTCAGGTCCAGGTACACCGTGATCACGTCGTGGCCGGGGTGCTCGATCGCCCACGCGCTCAGGTCGGCGAGGTACTGCGCGAGCTGGGGATCGTCGGCTTTGTACTCGGGATCGTGCCCCACCGACCACTCCAAGCCGTCGCCGGACTGCGAGATGTCGAGCTCGATCCCGCGGCACCCCGCGTCCGACGGGTCGTTCGGGTGCCAGGTGATCTGCTCCACCAGGGTCTCGTCGCGCTGATACGAGTTGTGCGCCGCCTTGAACGAGACCTCGTCGTAGCGGAGCTGCAGGTAGTCGCTCATCGAAGGATCTTGATGGAAAGAGGTGGATGATACGAACTGCGGGCACTACGCGGTAAGCACGCTCTCCCGGCGCGCCTTCTCGGCCAGGCGCTCGCGGATGCGCGCGGCGATCACCTCGATGCCGGCGGTGTTCTGGCCGCCGCGGGGGAGGATCACGTCGGCATAGCGCTTGGTGGGCTCCACGAACTCGAAGTGCATCGGCCGCACCGTCCGCAGGTACTGCTCGATCACCGAGTCGAGCGAGCGGCCGCGCTCCTCCAGGTCGCGCTTCAGCCGGCGGATGAAGCGCACGTCGGCCTCGGTGTCGACGAAGATCTTGAGGTCGAACATCTCGCGCAGCGTGGGGTCGGCGAAGAGGAGGATGCCGTCCACCAGCACCACGTCGCGCGGCTCCACCCGCACCGTCTCGGCCGCGCGGGTGTGGCGGGTGAAGTCGTAGACCGGCTTCTCGATCGCGTGCCCCTCGACCAGCCGCTCCAGGTGGTGGATGAACAGCTCCACGTCGAGCGAGTCGGGATGGTCGAAGTTGATGCGCTCCCGCTCCTCCAGGGAGAGGTGCCCCAGCTCCTTGTAGTAGGCGTCGTAGTCCAGGAACGCGGCCGACTCCACGTGCAGCGACTCGTAGATCCGCCGCGCCACCGACGTCTTTCCCGAGCCCGTGCCGCCGGCGATCCCGATCAGGAAGGGTTTCATCGCGCCAACATGCCGCGAGCACCCGGAGACAGCAACCCCGAAACGCCTTGCTCAGATTCAGCGGACCACGACCGTCTGCCGCATCCAGGGGTGGATGCAGCACTGGTACTTCTCCGTTCCGCGCGCATCGAAGGTGTGCTCGACCGTCTGCCCTGAGCGCACGGTGGAGCTGTCGAACTCTGCCGCGTTCGAGCATTCGGGCGCGACCGTGGTGTTTCCCGAGAGCTGGTTCAGCATCGGCACCACGCCGCCGCCGAACTCGTCCACCTCGGTGTAGGTGTGCGTCTCGCCGCCGGTGTTCACCACCGCGAGCCGGGCACCCTGGCGCAACGAAAGCTCGCTGGGGAAGATCCGCCACGCCGCGACCGTATGGTTGGCGG